>DATHLI010000331.1:0-20661 GCA_035488355.1 bacterium
AGACGCGCGGCAAAGTCGTCGATCGGCACGCCGCCGAGCTCGGGGAAGATGGCGATGGCGATCTGGTTGCCGGTGGCCCGATCGTACTCGGCCAGCCGTTGTTCCAGCGCCGCGTGCGCGGCGGGGTCGAGGAGATGGGCAACGTCGTTCACGTACCCGGTGGGCCTGGGGAACGCGACGGCGCCGGCCGCCGCGGGCGCCGGTGAGGCGCAGCCCCACAGTCCGGCGGCGATCAGGAGCAGCGCGAGGACGGAGCGTCCCCGCACGGTCAGGGCGTCGGCGCGGGGACGGACAGGTTCACGCGTGGAGCCTGCTCGGCGCCGGGTTGAGCCTGGAAATAGGGCCGGGGCGAAAATCCCATGGGTCTCGCCAGAAGGTTGGTCGGGAAGGACTGCACCATCGTGTCGTACGCCTGCACCGCCAGGTTGTAGTTCCGGCGGGCGGAGGCGAGCTGGTTCTCGGTGGCCGCCAGTTCCCGCATCAGGCTTTGGACCGTCTCGCTGCTCCGCAGCACCGGGTAGTTCTCGACGATGACCAGGAGGCGCCCGATGGCGCTTTGATATTGGTTCGCGGCCTCGATCCGGTCGGGCGTCCCCGGTCTGGTGCCGGCGTACTGCGCCCGCGCTCTGGCCAGGGCGTCGAACACCGTCCGCTCCTGGACCAGCACGGCCTTGGTGGATTCCTCGAGGTTGGGGATCAGGTCAAACCTGCGCTGGAGTTGCGTCTCCACATCGGCCTGCGCGGCGTTGACCTGCTGAGACGCCTGGACGAAGTGGTTGTACGTGCCGCCAAACGATCCGAAGATCAGCAGCCCGACCACGAGAACGACGACCGCGACCACGGGCCCGCGCACCCTCGGCTGCCCTCCTGCCGGCTCCACCGGGCGCAGGCTCACGCTATGCGCTAACGCCGGGCCCCGCGCCCCGCCGGCTCCACGAGGACAGCGCTCCGGGCGGCCAATTTATTCCTCAGCACCTCCACCGCCTTGTCGAGCTGGCTGTCGTGTCCGGCGTTGAGCGCGGGCGTTTCGAGGGGTTCCGGCTCGTCGGGGACGATGCCGTGGCCTTCCAGGCGCACCCCTTTGCCGCTGAGGAGCCGCGCCACGGTCACGGCCATCCCGGCATCTTCGGGCAGGTCCACCGTGATCCCGATCTCGACGGCGCCCGCCGTCTTCACCCCGATGATCACGCCCCGGCCTTGCTCCTGGAGCGCCGATGCCAGGAGTTCGGAAGCCGACGCGCTGCCTTCGTCGACGAGCGTCGCAATCGGCACGGAGGGAGGAAGGATCGGCGGCTCGAGCGTCTCCAGCATCTGCGTCCGGCCGTTGCGCCTCGTCATCTGCAAGATCGGAGAACTCTGCGGGAGGACCGCCGCTGAGATGTCCCGGAGCTCGTCGACCAGCCCGCCGGGATTTCCCCGGAGATCGATCACCAGCCCGCGCAGCCCCGAGCGGCGGAGGGTGAAGATCGCGTCCCGGAGCGCGGTCGAGACCCCGGGGACGAACTCGTAGATCTTCACGTAGCCGATCCCCCCCTCGAGCATGTGGCTCACAAGACCGGGCACCCGGATCGGACCCCGCATGACGGCGAACACGAGCGGCGTCGCCACGTTGGGACGCTCGACCGAGAGCGTCAGCGTGGTCCCGGCGGGCCCGCGAACCAACTCGGTCACGTCGTCGCTCGTCTGGCCGGTCGTCGCCACCCCGTTGACCTTCGCGATCCGGTCGAACTCGCGCAGACCGGCAACGGCGGCGGGGGAGTCGGGAAAGACTTCGCGGACATAGAACTGTCCGTCCCGCACCAGCAGCACGATCCCGATCCCGGTAAACGCCGCCTGGCCGTTTTCCTTGCGCTTCTCCTCCTGGTAGGCGGCCGGAGGGATGAACCCCGTGTGGGAGTCATGGAGGCTCTCCAGCATCCCGGCCGACGCTGCATAGGCCAGGTCGGTCACGCTGTACTGCCCCTTGACCCGGCTGAAGATCTCGTCGAAGCGCTGGGTGAACAGCCCGGACACGAGAGTGTCGGAGACCCCCTGCGGGATCCGGCCGCTGAACGGCGACACGCCGGTTTTTTGCTCCAGGCTTGTCAGCGCCGCGTTCAGCATCATGACGGACGACAGCGGGTCCACGTAGTTCTCGCGCAGGGTCTGCAGCGTCTCGAGCACGAATCCCGCATCCGCCGCCTCGGCCCGCGGGATCGCGGGGGCGGCCAGCGTCACCGCCAGCAGGGCCACCAGGGTTGCGGAGAGTATTCGAAACCGCTTCATGGAGTTGCCTGAGCCTCCCAGATCGAGCACACGATGGAGGGCGCCGCGTCTCGGCGCGCCCGACCCCTCACTACTCTATCATCCACTGGACGCAGAACCTGTCCCCTCTTTCCTGTAATTGCCCACAGGAGTTTCCCTCAGTCTCTTCGGGTGTGAGCGCCTGTTCGCCTCCATCGGTTCGCCCCCGCCGGAGAGCCTCAGTTCGGCCGGATCCGGAGCCGCGTCCCCGTCGCCGCGCCGAGCAGCGCGGCCGCTCTGCCGCGGTTGACCGACACTTCCACCAGCCCGTCGCTGCCGACGATCACCGCGCCGCGCCCCGCCCCGACGTCGCCAAACGTCCTGGCCGCGCGGGCGCAGAGGATCCCCGAGGGCGTCTCCACCACCACCTCGGCCGACGCCGGAAGCTTCGCCAGAAGGTCTCCGGGGATGGTGGTGATGAGGTTTCCAAACGCATCGACCCACAGCACCTCGCCGGCCAGAGATCCCGCCTCCCAGCCGCCGGTGGGAAAGACCAGATCGACGTAGGTCCCGGCCGGCACCCCCACCGCCGAGACCGGGATGCCGGCCGCCAGGTGCGCGGCGGACGGCGCGAACACGTCTCGTCCGTGAAACGTCGCCGATACCGGCTGCCTCCAGTAGGCCGGCTGGGTGAGCCGGTGGACCGCGGGGACGCCCACGCGGCGGGCGGCGGGCAGCAGCACGCCGTTGTCGGGTCCCACGAAGGTCTGAGTCCCGGACGTGATCGCGAGGGCGGCCCGCTGCGTTCCGACGCCGGGATCGATCACGGCGCAGTGCACGGTCCCGGGTGGACACCCGGGCGCGACCGACCACAGGAGGTACGCGCCATCCCGGACCGCCCCGGGCGCCACGTCATGGGTGATGTCCAGCATCACCGCTTGGGGGGCGACGGAGGCGGCGGCCGCCTTCATCGCGGCCGGATAGGGAGAGGCGCTGCCGAAATCCGAAAGAAAGGTCAGCAGCGGCACGCTACGGCGGGGCCGTCCCGCAAAAGTCGATGATCACCTGGGCCAGGACCTGCGCGCAGGCGGCCACGGACGGAAGGTCGGCGTACTCGACGGCGGCATGCCAGCCGGCGCCCGAGGGACCGAAGATGACCGCCGGGATGCCGGCCTCGGCCAGGAGCGCCGCGTCGAACCAGGCCGCCTGCCCCACATACTCGGGCGGCCGCGTGACGTGGCGCTCGACGGCGGCGTGCAGCGCCCGGACAATCGGGGCGCCGCGGTCGACCTCCAGCCCGGGCCGCGCGATGACGATTTCAGTGGTCGCCCGGAAGAGCGGGTCGTCGCGGCGGAGCCGGTCAAGGATGGCGTCGAACTCCGCGCGAACGCTCTCTGGGGTCTCCCCCGGCAGCGTCCGCCGCTCCACCCCGAGCTCGCACGAGGGGGGATAGGTGCTGGGGCCCTCTCCTCCGGAGATCAGGGAGGCGTGCAGGGAGGGCCGGCCGAGGAGCGGGTGCGAACGCCGCGCCAGGACGTCCCGATCGAACCGCTCGAGCGCCGAGAGGATCCGGCCCATGTGCGCGATGGCGTCGATCCCGGCGGCGTGGTCGCTGCCGTGGGCCGCCCGCCCCGCGGTCCGCATCATCACCCAGGCGAACCCTTTGTGCGCGACGCAGATGCGCAGCTGCGTCGGCTCCGTCACGATCGCGGCATCCGCCCGCCGCGTCCGGGCGATCGCCGCCGTGCCGAGGCTCGCGTGCTCCTCGTCGGCGGCAAACGTGAGGATCACATCCCCGCGGGGACGGATGCCCGCCCGCCCGAGCGCCGCCACGGCTTCCACCATCGCCGCCAGGCCGCATTTCATGTCGAAGACCCCGCGGCCGTAGAGGCGGTCCCCCTGGAGCCGGGGGCTGAAGGGCGCCTCCATCGCTCCGGCGCCCACCGTGTCCGTGTGTCCATTGAGGAGGAGGCTGCGCCCGCGCGGGGGATCGGCGCCCGGGAGCACGGCCGTCACGTTCGGGCGCCCCGGCGCGACTTCTTCCAGCGCCACCACGAGGCCCAGCCGCTCGCACGCGCCGGCGAGGCAGCGGGCGATCTCTCCCTCGCCCGCGCCGCCGGGTGCGACCGACGGATTGACGGAGGGAATGGCGACGAGCGTCTTGAGGAGATCCAGCACCGCCGCGGCGTTGACGGACACCGGCCCGGGCGCGGCCATCAGGCTACCGCTGGCAGGACGGACAGAAAAACGTGGGCCGGCCGCCGAGGCGGCCGCCCCGGATCCTGGCGCCGCAGACCCGGCACGCCTGCCCGGCCCGGCCGTAGACCATCAGCCGGTACCGTCCCCGCTGCCCGAAGACATCCTGGAAGTCCGGCTCCCCGCCCGCCTCCACCGCGTTGCGGAGCACCTGGCGGGTCTTCCTGTAGAGGGCGCGCATCTCCGACACCGACAGCCCGCCGAGCGAGCGGTCCGGCCGGAGGCCGGCGTCGAACAGGATCTCGTGCGCCCAAAGGTTCCCGATTCCCGCGATGCGGTCCTGATCGCTCAGCGCGGCCTTGACGCGCCCCTTCTGTCCCAGCGCCCGCCGGAACACCTGGAAGGTCGTGGTCGGCGCGAGCGGCTCGATCGCCTCCGGCTGATCGACATCCTTGGCCCCCGCGCGGAGCAGGGCGAACCGGCTGAGTTGAAGGTCTCGGAACTCGAGCGTGGAGCCGTCATCCAGGTAGAGCACGACGCTGGCCCCCGGTGACGCCGCCGCATTCGCGCCCGGCGATCCCGCCGCGCGCACGCCCCCTCCGGCCGCGGCGGGGCGGTGGCGGATGACTCCCCAGAGCATGTAGTGAAAGACGAGGACCCGGTGGTCGAGCACGAACCACAGCGCCTTCCCGCGCCTGAGCACGTCGGTGATCGCCGCCCCGCGAAGCGCCCGGGCGAATCCATCCGCCGTGTGCGAGCGCACGGCCGCCGGCCGGAGCACCGCGACCCGCGCGATCGTCCTCCCCACCACCGCGCGGTGGAGGCTGCGGCGCGCGGTCTCCACTTCGGGCAGCTCAGGCACCGCGCACGGCCTCCTCCGCGCGCGCGAGCGCCCGAGAGACCGTGTCTCCCGGTGCGACGGACCCCTGGGCAAACTCCGCGGTGCCGCCCCCACGCCCGCCGACGGATCGGGAGGCCTGATCGATCAGCGCGGCCATCGCCGGTCCCGCGCCGGGGGAGCGGGCGAAGTAGAGCCGTCCCGTCTCCTCATCTCCGGCGAGCACCACGCACGCCTCCCGCCCGGTCAGTTCGCGCAGCAGGTGCCGTACCTCGTCGGGGTCCCGCCGGGACACCTGCAGCCGGAGCACCTTGGGACCCGCTCCCGCGGGCGCCGCCGCCAGCCGCTCCGCGGCCTCGGTGGCGATGAGCCGGCCGCGGGCATCCGCCAGGGCCCGCTCCCGCTCGCGGGCCTCCCGGACCACGCGTTCCAGAGCGGCCCCGAGCTCTCGATCGCCGACGGTGAGGCGGGCGCTCCACTCGCTGACCAGCGCGTGCTTCCAGCGGTAGTCCGCGATTGCCCGCCAGCCGCTCAGGAACTCGACGCGGATCTGCCCTTTCGTCCGCTCCCATCGCCGCAGGAGCACCGGGCCGATCTCCCCGGTCCGGTTGACGTGCGTGCCGCCGCACGCCGACCGGTCCCAGCCCTCCACCTCAACCACGCGGATCGTGCCCGCCCGCCGCGGGGGGCGGCGAAGCCCGAGCGAGGCGGCCTCCTCGTCGGACACCAACCGGATCGTCACCGGACGGTTGTCGAACGCGATCCGGTTGGTCCGCTCCTCGACCCGGCGCGCATCGTCGGGCGTGAGTCCCTGGACCGCGAGGTCAAGCGTGGAGGATCCCCCCAGGTGCACCGAGACCGTCTCCGCTCCGAGGAGTTGGGCGAAGGCGGCCGAGAGCACGTGCTGCGCGGTGTGCTGCTGCATGTGGTCAAACCGGCGCTCCCAGTCCACGACCCCCTGCACCTCGCTCGCGGGCGCGATCCGTGCATCGGCGGCCGGCGCCTCCACAACGTGGATGACCTCCTCACCCCCGTCGACGACGTTGCGCACGGGCAGCCCGGCCAGGGTTCCGGTGTCGTGCGGCTGTCCTCCGGAGGTCGGGTAGAAGGCCGTGCGGTCGAGGACGACGCCCGGGAGCGCTCCCCACTCGCCCGACGGCCGAACCGAGGTCACCCGGGCGTCGAAGGCTCGCCGGTACGCGTCCGTATAATAGAGGCGTTCCGTCATGGCAGTGTCGGGCGGAGCGGGAGGGCCCGCGCCGGCCACTGCGTCCTATGCTACAATAAATCCGTGTATGGGATCATCGTGATCATCGATCGGATCGTCACGCTGCTGACCTACCTGATCATCATCCGGGCGCTGCTGTCGTGGATCCCGTCGGTGGATTACCGGCACCCCCTGATGAGCCTGCTCATTCGCGTGACCGACCCGATTCTGCTGCCCGTCCGCCGCGTGCTGCCGCCCGCCGGCGGCTTCGACCTCTCTCCCCTGGTGGCGATTCTGCTCCTGAATCTGGCCAACCAGCTCCTCCACCAGTTGCTCGTCTCGCTACTGGCCTCCGGCTAGTTCGAGTTCCGCTCGGCCACGGCCTGCGCGGCCACCCGCGTCCGCCGTCGATGCACCCGCCGCCGCCGCCGGGGCCGGTGGTTGAGGATGTTGTCCGGAATGGTCTCCTCCCAGGTGATCATGCTGTGGAAGAACACCTTGTCCTCTTCGTCCAGTCCCCGCGTGACCTCGGTGATGTGCATGTTCGAGGCGCCGAACGCCTTGAGCGCATGCTGCACCGCCGCCTCCGGCTTCGCCTGATCACCGCACGTATAGATGTCGAGCGCGACGTAGCCGACCTCCGGCCATGTGTGGACCGAGAGATGGGACTCCGAGATCACCACCACCCCGCTGACCCCGTTCGGGCTGAACCGGTGAAACGAAATCGCCCAGACCTGGACGTCCGCGACCTCCGCGGCGCGGACCATGATCTGCTCGACCTCCTCCACCCGGCTGATCACCTCCGGGTTGCACCCCGACCCTTCCACGATGTAGTGGTGCCCGACCGTCTCCACCGTTCACCCCCTCGCGCCCAGCGATCAGGGCGGCGTTCAGTGTCCCAGCGAGTTCAGGATCCTGCGGACCAGCGCGATCATGGGGGTGCTGATCCCTGCGACCAGGAACCCGCTGACCAGCACCCCGAGCGCAAGCGCAATCATCGCCTGCCGCCTGGGAAGACCGAACAGCCAGGCCAGGACCGCCCCGGAATAGATCCCGGGGCCCGGAAAGGGCAGGCTGACATAGATCCCGACCCCCAGCACGCCCCACCGCTCCACGTACGGCCGGCCCCGTGTCCGGATCTCCTCGACAAAGTGCCGGACCAGCGGGTTCTGCGACAGGAACCGCTTATAGAAGAGATCCATGATCACGAACATCGGCACGATCACAATCCACGACGCCACCACCGCGGCCGCGACGGCGACCAGCGGGTGCAGTCCCTTCGTGATCCCGTAGGGGATGGCGAAGCGCAGCTCCACAAACGGCGCGATGGAGAAGAGCATCACGTGGATGACGTGCCGGAGCCACCGCTCATCGAACGTCATGGGCTGGCCCATTCTCGGAGGCCCGCCACCCGGGCCTTCCGCTGGGACCGCCGGGCTTCCGCGTCCTGCCACGCGCGGCGCTCCTCCGGAGTCTCGGGCGAAAAGGCGGGCACGGGGGCCGGCCGCCCTCGTTCATCCAAGTGCACCATGGTGAGGAACGCGGTGCAGACGTGGCGGCGTTGGCCCGTGCTCGGCTCTTCCCCGTCCACCCGGATCCCGACCTCCATCGAGGACCGGCCGACGTGCGTCAAGACGCCCCTGACATCGGCGATCTGCCCCACTCGGAGCGGATGGTAGAAGTAGACGGAGTCGATCGAGGCCGTGACCGTCGGCAGCCGGCAGTACCGGATGACGGAGATCGCCGCCACCTCATCCAGGACGGCCAGCAGCCTGCCGGCAAACATCAAGGTCCCGCTGATGGCGTCCTCCGGCATGACCAGACGCGCCAGCCGCACGCTCCGGGCGACGTCGTCCGCGAGGGCCGGCACCTCGCCGGCGGCGCCGGCGCGGACCCTGGCGATCCGCGCGGCCCTGCGCGCGGCGGCCGCGGCAAACACGGCCTCTTCGGCCGGGGAGGCGGGGGTGATCGCCTGCCCCACCGGGCGGGGCCGCTCGTGCTCGTCGAGCGCGATGAACGCCAGATGCGAGGACGTGGTCTTCCGGCGGATCCCGGTCCGGGGCTGCTCCGAGTGCACCTCCACCCCCAATTCGAGCGATGCGCGGCCGATGTGCTCCACCTGGGCTGAGACCGTGACGATCTCCCCGAGGTAGACGGGGGTGAGGAAGTCGAGATCATCCATGGCGCCGAGGACGACCGGCCCCCGCGCGCATCGGGAGGCGGTGAGGGTGCCGGCCGTCGCGATCCAGTACATCATCCGACCGCCATAGAGCGTCCCCCGAGGATTGATGTCCTCGGGGAACACTAATTGCACCATCTGAAACCGCGTATCAGTGATGCTGGGCAGCCCGGCCTCCTCGCTACGCCAGTGTGTATGGTACCATATACCCGCCGATGTGCAAGGACGGGCTGTGAGCCTCCGGTATGCGCTGTCGCGGCTGAGCCGGCCCGCGGCCAGGCGCGCCTTCGGCCGGGGATGGCTGGGCGCGTGCCTGGCGGGCGCGCTCGTGAGCCTGTGGATCTTCGGCCGGGATCATCTCTTCTTCATCACGGCGATCTGGCTCCTCTGTGTGTTTGCCCCGGTGAGGATCGCGGTGGAAGTCCTCGAGACCCGCGGCCCGCGGATGCGCCGCGAGCTCCAGCGCGCGCTCCTGGCGCGGCCCAACAGGTACACTACGCGCGACGACGTCGGCCTGATGGTGGAGACCCTGTTCGCGCGGGAGGTCAGGCTGCCGCGGCTGGCCCTGCCCGACCTGGACGCGAAGGTCATCGACGCGGCCGCTCGGGTGAGCGATCGGGCGTTCCGCGGCGGGGAGGGCTCGGCGGGCATCCTGCGGGCGCTCACGACCTGTAGCGCGGTCCTCCAGCGGTGGGTCGGGGTGATCGCGGCCGGCGAGATGACCGGATCGGGGTGGACCGCGCCGCTCGCGGCGGGATCCCCGGACCTGACCGAACCCGCGGCGGCCCCGAACGGCGCCGGGCCGCCCGCATTGTGGGATCCCTCCGCGAGCGTGCAGGATCAATGGGTGTCGCTCCGGGCCGTCGCCGGGCTGGCGGCGCTGACGAAGACCTTGACGGCGGTGTACGAGGACAGCACGGACGCGCCGTGGGCGGGAGGCGGTCCGCTGCGGGCGCTCGCCGAAGCGGCGATGGATTACGCGGACCAGGTCGGGCTCAGGCTCGACGGACCGGCGTGGGAAGACATTCAGGGCGTGCCGCCGGCCGCCGTCGGGCTCGACCTGCTCGGCCGGCTCGCGGCGGCGTGGCTCACCTTCTGCGCGGCGCCGCCGCCGGCCCCCAGGCGCCTTCGCGCGTTTGTTGAGCTCCTGGCCTGTTAGGCCTGCCTCGAACAATACACTCATTGGGGTTGCCTTTCGGTAACGTATATGTTACCATTCAAAGGACGATGCTAACCGTCGTTGAGTATGTACGGGAGGACGGTTCCAATCCATATAGGACCTGGTTCGATCGCCTTCACGCGCAGGCGGCCGCGAAGGTCACGACAGCGACGGCGCGGCTCGAGATGGGCAACACGTCGAACGTGAGGTGGATGGGGGCGATCGGCGAGTACCGTATCGATTGGGGACCAGGCTACCGAATCTATCTGATGCAAGATGGCGATGCATTGATCATCCTTCTGGGCGGCGGCACGAAGAAGGGTCAGCAGAGAGATATCGCACGGACGCAGGCGCTCGCGGCAGAATATAAGGCACGGAAAGCCGCAGCGAAACCAAAACATAAGAGGTGAACAACGTGGCACTGACGCGGGATTTCAAACAAACGGTAGTGGAGCGTGTGAGACGTGACCCGGCCTATGCCAAAGCGCTCCTTGATGAGGCAGCCACGCTGTTTCTCAATGGCGAGCCGCACACGGCCCGTCTCATTCTGCGTAACCTCGTAAACGCGACAATAGGCTTCGAAGCGTTGGCCGCCAAAACCGCGAAACCCACCAAGAGCTTACACCGGATGCTTTCGAAGAGAGGCAATCCGAGCATGGACAATCTAGCCGTCATCCTCAGTGTCGTACGAAAGAAACTGAGAGTGGCCCTTAAGGCCCACACGGTCGACGCTGCGTGAGGCGATGGCCCGGCCGGGCCAGGGCGACGTCGGGTAGCAGACGAAGAGCGCGAGACTCTAGAAGTCTCGCCCACAGCCCGCGCGGGCGCGCTGGCGTCGCGTGCAAGACCCGGCTAGACCGGCGGCAGCAGGACGCCCACCACGAGCAGCAGGCCAAAGACGAGGTGGACGCGCGCGGCGGCCACATCGAGGAGCACAAGGTCGCGCGGGGTGCGCGCCGCCTGCACCTGCCGAAACACGCCCCACGCCAGCGGGGCGCTCAGCACGGCAAGCGCGGACCACCTGACGAACGTTCCGGCCAGCACCCCGCCGATCACCAGGCCGTACGCGGCGACGAGCAGCGCGTACAGCAGCACCTTCGCGCCTTCCAGCCCGAGCGCGCGGGCGACCGTCGTCCCGCCGCCGCGGCCATCGAACGGAATGTCCCGGATATTGTTCACGTGGAGGATCGCGGTGACCAGGCAGCCCACCGGGAGGGCATACAGCATCGGCACCAGTTCGACCACCCGCGCCTGCACATAGTAGGCGCCGAGCGCCATGAGCGGGCCGAACAGCAGAAAGATGGCCACATCCCCCAGCGCATGATACTTGTAGGCGATCGGCCGGCCTGAATAGAAGTACGCGCCGAACGCGCCCAGGATCCCCAGGACGAGGATCGGCGTCCCCCGCACGGCCGTGAGGTACACGCCGGTCGCCACGCTTGCGGCCATGAGCGCGAGGCCGGCCAGGAAGACCTCGCTGGGTTGGAGGATCCCGCGGATGAGCACGCCGCTGCTGCCGAAGGACTCGGGCGTGTCGTACCCCCCGCGGTAATCAAAGTAGTCGCTGAACAGGTTCGCGGCGGCCTGGATCGCCACGGCCCCGAGCAGGACGAGGACCACCAGCCCCGGCTGGAACATCCCCTGCGCGGCCGCGACCGCGGACCCGAGCATCACCGGGACGATCGACGCCGTCAACGAGAACGGACGGACCGCCTGCGCCCACATCCGCGCGGTCCGGGGCGGCAGCCCGGCGGGACCGGCAGGCCTCAGCCTTGACTCGATGGATTCACCAGGTATGATAACCCCTCCCGTCGGACGCCGGCGGCCGGGATGCGGGTTCGGGCCACATTATAACATAGGAGGATTTTGCCCCGCCCTCGCGTAGTAGCGAGTAGCACGCGGGCGCCTGACCGGGCGGCCCCAGAACCAGATCCGGCGAGCAGACGTCGTAGCAGTCGACGCAGCATTCGAGGTGGCAGTGATCGTGCAGCCGTCTCCCCCGGTCCGCAGGCTCACCGCGGCCCTCATCGGGCTCGTTCTGATGATGGTGGGGGCCCCGCCGCAGAGCGCCGCCGGCCAGGGCACCACTCGGGTCCGCAGCCTCCAGATCGTCTCGAACGGCGAAACCATCCACCTCCCCGGCACTGCCGTCATCCAAGACAACATCCTGATGGTCCCGTACCAGCGGCTGTTCGGCCCGCTGGGCATCCGCGCCACGTGGGACGGCCGGGCACGCACGCTCAGGCTCGTGGGTCCCGCGGGCGACGAAATGGAGCTGCGCGCCGGAGACCCCTACGCCACTGTGAACGGCGAGAGCCGGCCGGTCCCGATCCCGCTGGTGGCCGTCCTGGACCGGGTGCTCATCCCGGTCCAGTGGGTCTTCGAGACGCTCGGGGACGCCACCGCCTACGATCCGGGCAGCGGGCTCCTGCTGATCAGCCCGCAGATCACCGGGATCTCCTGGCGCGGGACCGATGCGGGCCTCGAGGTCGTCATCGACGGGACGGGCCCGCTCCATCCCACCACCTTCGCGGAGCACGCCCCGGAGCGCCTCGTCGTCGACTTCTCCGGCGCGGTCCCGAAGTCCGTGGACCAGGTCGTGGACGTCCACGAAGGGCCCCTCGCCACCGTCCGGGTCGGCCGGTCTCCGTCCGGGACCCGCATCGTGTTTGACCTGGCGGGCCCGAGCCACTTCCGGGTCACGAGCCAGATCCCCGGCCGCCGGGTGCTGGTGTCGCTCGCGGCCGGGAATGCCCCGCCGGGCGGACCGCCCGGGCGCGCCTCCGGGTACCAGCCGAGCGCGCAGAAGATCTCCGACATCATCTACCAGCATCTGGACGGCGGGGGCCGCCTCGTCGTCGTGGCCAACCGTCCCCTGCAGGTGACGCAGCGGACCCTCCCCCACCCCGATCGGATTGTGATCGACGTGTCCGACGCGGTCTTTCTCCCGGTCAAGAAGTCCCTCGACATCAACGACGGCCTGGTCATTCAGGTGCGGGCGGCGCAGTACCACAGCAACCCCAATGCGGTGCGCATCGTCGTGGAACTCGCCAGGCCCGCGCCGTTCGATGTCCACGCTGAGACGGCGCAGCTGCTGGTCGACCTGGGCACGGCCACCGCGGGAGGCATCGGGCCGGTCGCCGGCGCCCACGGCCCGGTCGTGGTGGCGGTGGATGCCGGGCACGGCGGGAGCGACCCCGGAGCCACCGGGCCGTCAGGGGTGAAGGAGAAGGACGTCGTGCTGGTGATCGCGCAGATCCTCCGCCGGCTGCTCGTGCAGCAGCACATCGAGGTCACCATGATCCGCGACGCCGACGTGTTCGTGCCGCTCGAAGACCGCGCTCAGCTCGCCTCGCGCGGCGGGGCCACGGTGTTCGTGAGCATCCACGCCAACGCCTCAACCGATCCCAACGCCAACGGCACCCAGACGTTCTTCGCCACCCCGATGAGCCAGCCCCTCGCGCTGGCCGTTATGGAAGAGACGAGCAAAGAGGTCGGGCTCTCCGTCCGCGGGGCCGCGGAGGCGGATTTCAAAGTCCTGGTGGACTCGGACCAGATCCCCGCGATCCTGGTGGAGACGGCCTTCATCAGCAACCCCCGAGAGGAGCAGATGCTCCGCGACCCTTCGCTCCAGCAGGCCTTCGCGCAGGGGATCCTCAAGGGAATCCAGCGCTACCTCGCCGCGCCGCAGGCGGCCACGCCCTGACCGCGGCGTCACCGAACCGGGGGCATTGAGGAGACGAACCGTGGGCCGGCGACGCGCGGCACGCAAGCAGCAGCCATCGCACCTTGTCACCGGGTTGGTGCTGGGCCTGATCCTGGGCGCCGGCCTCGCGGTCGGCGTGCTGATGGCCCAGCGCTGGAGCGGGGAGCGGGGAGCGTGGGGCCCCGCCGCCCCGCGCCGCCCGGCGCCGGCCGCGCCTCGGGCCGCCGCGCCCGCGGCTCCTCCCCCGGCGCATCTTCCCGCGCTCCCCGCCCAGAACCCCGAGGAGTCGCAGGCGCCGGCCGTCGTCCAGCTCCCCGAATCCCGCCCTGTGCCCGCGCAGCCCGGGCGGGCGCGTGTGGCGATCATCTTCGACGATGCCGGGTACGGCATCCGGGCCGCGCAGGAGATCATGGCGATCGGCCGGCCGGTCACCATTTCCGTGCTGCCCCACCTCCCCTATTCCGCCCAGATCGCCGAGGACGCGCCGGCGCACCACGTCGAGGTGATCCTCCATCTTCCCGTGGAGCCGGACAACCCCAGCATCCGGCTCGGGGAGGGCGGCATCACGGTGGCGATGAGCGACACGGAGATCCGCGAGACCGTGGCGGCAGATCTCGCCGCCGTGCCCGCGGCCGTCGGCGCGAACAACCACATGGGCTCCCTCGGCACGGCCGACCCGCGGGTCATGCGCGCCGTGATGGCGGAGATGAAAGCGCGCCACCTCTTTTTCATCGACAGCGTCACGACGAGGCATTCTGTGGCCGCGCGGACCGCCCGGGAGATGGGCGTCCCCACCGCGGCGCGGGCGGTGTTCCTGGATAATCAAGACACCGAGGACTACGTGCGCGGACAGTTCCGCCTCCTCATGAGCGTCGCGCACGCCCGGGGCCAGGCGATCGCGATCGGGCATGTGGGCAAGGTCACGGCCCGGGTGCTCGTCTCGCTGCTGCCGGAGTTCGACGAAGCGGGGATCCAGCTCGTTCGGGTCTCGGACCTCGCCCGCTAGCACGGCCTGGCCCGCCCTCCTCCCGCCCGCCGCACCTGCTACAATACAACGTGGCCGGCCGCCCGCCGGGAGGCTGCGCCGGCGGCGTGAGCCACTGCGCCGCGGCGCATGCCCGCCGCCGCGCCGCATACCCACTCCACAAGGAGGTTTCCATGCGCTTCACGCTTGCCGACACGCCTCCCGAGCAGGCCGCCTGTGACCTCCTCGCGCTTCCCGTCCCCGAGCCCGGCACCCTTCAGGGGGAGGTCGCGGATGTGGATCGCGCCGCGGGGGGCCGCCTGGCAGAGGTGGCGCGGGCGGAAGGGTTTTCGGGCAAGCCAAACCGGACGGTGCTCCTCCAGTCTCTGGACCGGCCCGCGCGCCGCGTCCTCCTGGTGGGGATCGGCGCCGACCCCACGGCGGAACGCCTCCGCCGCTATGGAGGGGTGGCGATCCGGCGGGCTCGAGAGATGCACGCCGGCCGCGTGGCGCTGGGAGCGAGCCCTTGGGGAACCGCGGGCCCCATCCCGCCCGCCGAACAGGTCCGCGCGGTCGCCGAGGGGGCGGGGCTCGGCTACTACACGTTCGATCGATACCGCAAGAGGGAAGACGGCGGCGAGGTGACGGAGGTGGCGCTGCTCGCCCGGCAGGGCGACCGGACCCTCCTCCTTCGAGGCCTGCAGGCGGCGGAAGCCGCGAACCGCGCGACCGCTCGGGCGCGCGACCTGGTCAACGAACCTGCCAACGTGCTCACCCCCACCGCGCTGGCGGAGGCCGCCCAGGACGTCGCCAAGAACGCCGGCCTGACGTACCGGGCGTTCGATCTCGACGAGGCGCGGGCGATGGGGATGGGGCTCTTTGCCGCGGTGGCGCAGGGGAGCGCCCAGCCCCCGAAGTTTATCGTGATGGATTACCGGCCAACCGGAGCCCGCCGGACCGTGGCCCTCGCGGGGAAGGGGATTACCTTCGACAGCGGCGGCCTCTCGATCAAGACGGCCAACGGGATGATGACCATGAAGGGCGATATGGCGGGCGCGGCCGCGGTGGTGGCGACCATGGGGGCCCTCCAAGATTCCGGGGTGAGCGTCCGGGTCCTGGGGCTCGTCCCCGCCACCGAAAACATGATCAGCGGCGCCGCGACCCGCCCCGGCGACGTCGTGCGCGGGCTCGGCGGGAAGACGGTCGAGATCACCAATACCGACGCGGAGGGGCGGCTCGTCCTCGCCGATGCCCTGGCCTATGCGGTGCGGGAGGGAGCCGATGAAATCATCGACCTCGCCACGCTGACCGGCTCGTGCGTCGTGGCGCTCGGTGATTGGACCGCGGGGCTCATGGGCAACAATCAGCCGCTCATGGACCGGATCCTCGAGGCGGCGGGCCTGGCCGGCGAGCAGGTCTGGCAGCTGCCGCTCTACGAGGAATTCCTCGACGCCATGCGCGGAGAGATCACCGACCTCAAGAACTCGACGACGGGGCGGGCCGGGGGCGCGGAGCGGGCGGCGGCCTTTCTCGGCGAGTTTGTCGGCGCAACGCCCTGGGCCCACCTCGACATCGCGGGCCCGGCCTTTGCGGAGACCCGTCCGCCGGCGTCCTACTGGCCTTCGGGCGGGACCGGATTCGGCGTGAGGACGCTCCTGCGCTACTTGACCTCGCTCAAGTAGGCGTTCGCGTACACCCACCCGGCGACCACGCCGCCGATGATCGGGCCGATCCAATAGACGAGGTGCGCCTTCCACCACCCCGCCACCAACGCGGGCCCGAAGGCGCGGGCGGGATTCACGGCGGCGCCCGTGAGCGGCCCAAATGCCAGGACGTCCATCGCGATCGTCAGGCCGATCGCCAGGCCCCCGATCCGGGGCGCCTGGGGGGACACGGCCGTCCCAAAGACGACCACGACCAGGAAGAAGGTGCCGATCGCCTCGAGGAACCCGCCGGCCCAGAAGTGGATGCCCGGCCGGAGGGCGGGCGTGCCCAGGTGAACGGCCGCCGCCGCGGCGTGTGGATAGCTCATGCGCAGCGCCTCCGCGGCGAGGATCGCGCCCAGCAGCTGCGCGAGGATGTAGCGGACCGCCTGCGCGCCGGTCACCCGTCCCGCGGCGAGGAACCCGCAGGTCACGGCCGGATTGAAGTGCCCGCCCGAGATGGCTCCGAGCGCTGAGACCATCACCGCGATCGCGAGGCCGTGGGCCAGCGCGATGCCGAGGACGCCGACGTGGCCCTTGGTGACCGCATCGGTGATGATCGCTCCGGCCCCGATGAAGATCAGCGCGAAGGTCCCGATTGCTTCGGCGAGCAGCGGCTTCCATGTCGCCTGCATGACACACCTCCCCCTGCTGGGTCACCGACGCCGGCTCCGGGCGGATTCGTGGAGGTTGGTGGAGGCCGCCTGGGGCCGATCCCCTCGTTGCGCAATTCGACGGTGCCGGGGCCTTCTCCCGCGGCGGGCGTCCGCGCGGCCGGAGGACCGCGAATCGTTCCCACCGTACTTTGCCTGAACATGCCGCTCATCGCGCTCGTGCTGGTCCTCTCGTCGGTGGTGCTCCACGCCTCGTGGAACGCCATCGTCAAGTCTGACGAAGACCGGCTCGTGGCCGGCTGGGCGACGACGGCCGCGGGAGCCGTCCTCGGAGTGGTCCTGCTGGCGGTCTCGGGGCTCCCATCGTCCGGGGCGCTGGCGTTTGTCACGATGAGCGGGATCGTGCACTCCGGCTACATGATCGCGCTGACCCGGGCGTACGATTTCGGGGACCTCTCGCTGGTCTACCCGATCGCCCGAGGGGTCGCGCCCGTGGTGGCGACCGCGGGCGCCGCGGCGGTGTTTCGCGAATCGCTGCCGGGACCGGCGTACATGGGGATCGGGCTCATCGCGCTCGGCGTCCTCCTGCTCGGCGCTCCGCGCCGGGGGGCAGCGGCGCCACCGCCGGAACGGGCCCTGGCCTGGTCCTTGCTCACCGCGCTGACCATCGCGTGCTACACCCTGATCGACCGCCAGGGGGTCCGCCGCACCTCGCCGCAGAGCTATATCGGCGTCCTCTTCCTCATCGACGCGTTGATCCTGTCCGCCTATGTGGGCTGGCGGCGGGGGACCGCCCCCTGGCGCCTGGTCCCGCCCGGCCGGTGGGGATTGTTCGCGCTGAGCGGCGCGTTCAGCCTGGGGGCCTACCTCCTGGTGCTGGCTGCGCTCGCCATCAGCCGTGTCGGCTACATCGCCGCGCTGCGCGAAACCAGCGTGATCATCGCGGCCTGGGTGGGCTGGCGCCATCTCGGCGACCAGCAGGGACCGCGGCGCCTGATCAGTTCGGGCATCGTGGCCGCGGGCCTCGTGATCCTCGTCGCGTCCCGGTAGACCATGACGGACCCACGGCCGCGCCGGTGAGGCGCACCTTCAGGACGGGCCAGGAGCTCAAGGCCCTGCTCGCCGTCGCCACCGGCCGCGAGCCCGCGGACCTCTACCTGGAGGGCGCCGACCTGCTGAACGTCTACAGCGGGGAGGTCTACCCGGCCAACGTGGCGGTGAAGGGACGGCGGATCGCCTACGCCGGCCGCAGCCGCGCGATGGTCGGGCCGGAGACCCGGGTCCTCCAGTTCCCCGGCAAGATTCTCGTCCCGGGCTACATCGAGCCCCACACGCACATCACCGGCATGTCCACGCCCGAGGAATTCGCCCGCGAAGTCCTCCGCAGCGGGACGACGACGCTGGTGGCCGACACCCTGCAGATCCTGCTCCACACGCCCGCGGCCCGCGTCCCGCAGCTGCTCACGACGCTCTCCGATCTGCCGGTCCTGATCCTCTGGTCCCTCCGGCTGCACGGCGCCTCCCACCTCCCGGACGAGCCGATGTTTTCCCGGGAGCGGATCGAGGCGCTGTTGGAGGTCGAGGCGGTGCGGGCGGTCGGCGAGGTCACGCGGTGGCCGGCCGTCTACCACGGCGATGACGACCTGCTCCAGAAGATCGCCCTGGCCCTCGCCGCCGGGCGCCGCGTCGAGGGACACGCGCCCGGGGTATCCTACGAGCGCCTCGTGGCGCTCGCGGCGGCGGGCTGGTCGTCCGACCACGAGGCGATCGCGGCCGACGAGATCGTGCGGCGGCTCCGCGCGGGCGTCTACACGATGCTGCGGCACTCGTCGCTGCGTCCCGACCTGCCGCTCCTCGCCCCGGCGATCACCGATGAGCGCCGCGCCTCCGGGCGGCTCATGCTCACCGCGGACGGGCCCGAAGCGGTGACGATCGTGGAGCGCGGATATCTCAGCCACGTCATCCGCGCGGCGATCGAGTCGGGGATTCCGCCGGTGGCGGCCTATCAGATGGCCACGATCAATCCCGCCGCGTACTTCGGGCTCGACGAGGAGATCGGCGGGATCGGTCCCGGCCGGCGGGCCGACATCGCCGTGCTCGACGACCTGCGCAACCCCGCGCCCGACGCCGTGCTCGCCCGGGGCGAGGTCGCCGTGCGGGACGGGCGGGTGCAGGCCGAGTTCCCGCCCCTCGACTGGGGCGCGTACTTTTCGCCGCGCTTTGGGCCCACCTGGACCCCGCGGCCCGACCTGTTCGACCTCCGAGTCTCCGAGGAGTCCGGGCAGGGCGATGCCGTCCGCTTTCCCGTCATCCGGCTCGAGAACAGCGTGATCACCCGCACGGTCCTGACCCCGGTCGCCGTCCGGGGAGGGCACGTCGTGCCGCCGGCGGATGTCGTCCGGGCGGTCCTCGTGGATCCCGGAGGACGGTGGATCGTCCGGGGGATGCTCGGGAACTTCGTCGCGCGGCTCGGCGGACTCGCCAGTTCCTTCAACGTCGCCGCGCAGCTGCTGACCCTCGGCCAGGACTCTACCGACATGGCGCTGGCGGCGCGGCGGCTCCTCGAGATCGGCGGCGGGATCGTCGTCGTCGAGCGGGGGGAGACGCTGTTGGAGATCCCGCTGCCCCTCGGCGGGATCATGGCTCCGGTCCCCCTGCCGGCGATCGCCGGGGAGGCGCGAAAGCTCTACGCGCTCCTCCGCGCGCGCGGGTACCCGCACGAGGACCCGCACTACACCCTGCTCTTCCTCACGCTCGACTCGCTCCCGGACGTCCGCCTCACCTACCGGGGGATCTGGGACGTGCGCCGCGGGAGAACGCTGTGGCCCCGCCAGGATCTGCCCTCGGGGTGAGCCGCCGGACAAAAACGGACGCGGCGGAGGCCCCCATCGCCCTCCGCCGCGTCTCGATCGTGTGCTGAGTTTACGTTATGCGCTTACCGGCCTCGACGGCCCGCCGCGACGAGTTCCTTCTCGGGCACTGCATCGGGCAGCGGCTCCATCCGGCCAACGCGCCCGGGACTCTCTACGTGGGTATGCGTGTGCAGGTGGTAGACGGACACGATCTCCCCTTGATGCTGCGGCTCGACCTGCGCGATAAACCCACATGGACAGCGGAAGTACGACATCTGATCTCTCCCCTCTCCCCGCCGGTCAGTCCCGGCCCGCTCCTTCAGCGTCCACTCACAATATACCCATCTGCGAGGTGATGCAGGACATCGGCGCCTGCTACTTCTCGATTTGAATATTCACATGTTTCAGTTCCGTATACTCGAAGAGGCCTTCCAGCCCGTACTGGCGGCCCAGGCCGGACTGCTTGTACCCCCCCATCTCGGTCGATTGGAACATCTTCCCAAAGGTATTCACCCACACCGATCCGGCCCGGACGCGCGTGGCGATCTTCATCGCCTTGTTGATATCGCGGGTCCACACGGACGCGACGAGGCCGTAGACGGTATTGTTGGCGATGTGGATCGCCTCGTCGAGATCCTTGAAGGTGGTGATCCCCATCACCGGCCCGAAGATCTCCTCCTGCGCGATCTTCGCGTCGGGCTTCATCTGGTCGAACACGGTGGGCGCGATGAAGTACCCTTTGGCGAGCGGCCCCTCGGTGAGGCGGTGGCCGCCGGTCACGAGCACCGCCTCCCGCTTGCCCTGCTCGATGTAGCCGGTCACCTTCTTCAGCTGCGATTCGGAGATCACCGGCCCGACCTCGACCCCCTTCTCCCAGCCCGGCCCCACCTTCATCTTGGGCACCATCTCCTTGACCCGGTCGACGAACGCATCGTGAATCCCGGCCTCGACCAGGACGCGCGTCCCGGCGATGCAGATCTGCCCGGCGTTGTAGAACGAGGCGGCGTTGATGGACCCGCG
>DATHLI010000332.1:0-3366 GCA_035488355.1 bacterium
CGTCTTGCTGTCGACGATCGAGAACACCCCGGCCGCGAGCGCGGCGAGGAAGGTCGCATCCGGACCGTTCAGGAGGACCCTGGCCGTCTGCCCGTCGACGACCTCGACGGTCCGGAGCGAGTCGGCGAGAAACGACCCGTACCCCTTGATGTTCTTGGCGCGCAGGAGCGAAAACCGGACGTCTTCCGCGGTGACCGGATTGCCGCTCGGAAACACGGCGTCTTTCCGGAGCTTGAACGTGTAGATCGTGGCGTCCGGGCTGACGGTCCAGGACTCGGCCAGGTCGGGCTGGATCTTCCAGAAGTCCGGGGCGCGCTGCCGCACCAGCCGGCTGTAGACAGGGAACTGCAGGAAGACGCCGCCGACGTCATAGGATTTTCCGGGATCGGGGGTGTGGATGTCGGAGATGTCTTTGGCGATGACCAGGACGTCGGTGCGGGCGGCGCCGATGCCCGGATGCGCCGGCGCGCCGGCGAGCGTGAGGCCGACGGCCATCGCAACAAGGACGGAGCACACGCGGGAACTCAGGTGCATCGGCATTTCCTCCTCCGGGAGCCCTCACGGGTGCGGGCTCGGCTCCCGTAGATTCGCTGCCCGTAGTGGGGTCCTCCTGGCTCACACATCCATGAGCGCCTTGCGCTGCCCGCCGTCCAGCGTGATCAGCGCCCCGTTCATAAAGCTCGCGCGGGCGGAGGCCACGAACACCACGACGTCGGCCACTTCTTCAGGCGTGGCGATGCGCCCGAGGGGAATGCTCTGCGTGGCGCGCCGGGACGCTTCCTCGGGGCTCAGCCCCTTGTCGCGGGCGTAGCCGCGCACCAGCCCGTCCCAGCGGTCGGTGCCCACCGGCCCGGGATTGACCGCGTTGATGAGGATGTTGTGCCGCCCGTACTGTTCCGCCAGCGCCTGGGTCACGGCCAGGTCGGCGGCGTTGGCGGCGCTCGGGGTCAGCTCCAGGTAGGTGGGCTTGACGCCGTCGTTGCCCACGATATTCACGATCCGCCCGCCGCCGCGCCTGAGCATGTGCGGGATCACCGCCCGCATGCACCGCACGTAGCCCAGGAACTTCAACTGCAGGGCCAGCGCCCAATCCTCTTCGGTGAGATTCAGCAGGAGCCCGCCTGGGGCCGAGCCGGCGTTGTTGACGAGCACGTCGATGCCTCCGAAGTGGGCGACCGCGTCGTTCATCACGCGCGCGACATCCTCGGGCTTCGACATGTCCCCGGGAAACGGCACGACCTCACCGCCCGTTGTTCGGCGGATCTCCGCGGCGGCCTGCTCCAGCGGCTCCTTCCGGCGCGCCGCGATCGCCACGCGGGCGCGCTCGCGGGCCAGCCCCGCCGCCACCGCTCGGCCGATCCCTTTGCTGCCTCCCGTCACGAGCGCGATTTTCCCGTCCAGTCCGAGGTCCATGTCCCCTCCGTCCCCTTGTCCGGCGCCGTGGTGGGCGCCCGCGCGCGGGGCCCTCCCCGCCTCCGGCGGTCAGTGGAAGACGCGCCCGGCGTCGACCACGAGCGTCTGTCCCGTCACGCTGTCCGTCCGGCAGAACTCGACCACGAGCGAGGCAACGTCATCCTTATCGGTCTCGCGCTGCAGCAGGGCCCCCTGCTTGGCCCGCTGGCGGTATTCCGGGGACAGGTTCTCGCTCATGCGCGTGCCTTCCATGAATCCGGGCGCGACGCAGTTGACGAGGATCTCCGGGGCGAGCGCCACGGCCATGCACTTCGTCAGGTGGTTCAGCCCGGCTTTGGAGACGGCGTAAGCAATGGACGACCCGGTCGGGCTGAGACCCGCGACCGAGGACACGTTGACGATCCGCCCCCCGCCCTGCTTCTTCATCAGCGGCGCGGCGGCCTTGATGCAGAGAAACGGCCCGGTCAGGTTGACCGTCAGGATCTGGTTCCAGTCTTCCACCCGCAGGTCGTCCAGCTGATGGTACGGGATCCATTTATTGTAGGCCGCGTCGTTGACGAGGATGTCGATGCGGCCGAACATCCGGACCACATCGGCCATCAGGCGGCGCGTAGACTCCGGGGATCCGACGTCCACCTGAAACGGCGCCGCGCGGCCCCCCAGCCGCTCCAGGTCGCGGGCGACGGCCTCGGCCTCGGCCCGCCGCTCCCGATAGCACACGGCCGCGTGGGCGCCGGCCCGGACCAGCGTCTGTAAAATCCGGCGCCCCAATCCTCCGGTGCCCCCCGTCACCACCGCGACGCCCCCCTTGAGATCCATGGCGCCCTCCAATGGTCAACGCTGTGACCAGGGTGGTTACGGGATGGCGCGGGACACTTCCTTTCGGAGGAGCGCGGGCTGCCGCCTAGTGGCCGGTGAACGCAGGCGGAAGGAGCATGCCCGTGAGCAGGGACAGCAGGAACAGGACCATATGGGTGAACACCCGGAAGATCTTGCGCTCCATCACCGCCCCATCATGCACCGTCGCAGCGCCGGTCCGCTATCGGTCACGTGAACGATTTTGCAACGTCAAGTGATATCAGATGGCCGCCCGGCTCGGGGCCGGGCCCCGAGCCTCCAGAGATCCTCCTGCGACCTATCCCAAGACCGCGCCCGGCGGATCCGTTCATTCGAACTGCTGTCGAAAACTAGCCAAAGGGAGGAAGTAAACCCATTCGCGCGGGTGCAACCTCTCCCTTGATCGTTACTCGATGCGGGTCGGTCGGCGCCGGAGAGGGCCGCAGACACGCCGGGAGAAGGGCGGGTGGGAGTCATGAGGCACTACTCGTACTCGGCGGGTCCGGTCACGATTCGGAAGGCCGCCAAACAGAAGCACGAGGGCATTCCCCGGGAGAGCGTCCCGAAGACGATGACATCGCTGGACGTGCTGCTCTCGATCTGGATTGCCGAGTCATTGCTCGAGAACGAGGCCCGCCCCAAGAAGCGCGTTCGAAAGACGTCCGTCCGAGCCTGACCGCAGGATTCTCCACCGGGCCGCCCCGGGGGTCCTGGCCCGATCCATGGGGGGCAGGCGGTCGGGAAGGACTCCCCGGTCACGAGGACAATATAGACGCCGTAGTAACCCGTCCTCTGGCGAAAGGAGTGACACCGTGGACCTGGGGATCTTCCTGCTGCTCGCCGGGCTGATCTTGTGGGCGACCGGCCACATGGTCTTACGATAGCGGCGCACTGCCCTGCGTTGCCGCGCTACACCGAATCAGGGGCCTTCGCTTCGACGCGCGCGCCTGACTGACTCTCCAGCCGGGCCTTGATCCCCCGAGGGGGCACGCTCTCCGTTTCTATCAGGTGACGGATCCGCCGGATCAGAGCGATATCGCGGCTCGAGTACAGCCGGTGTCCGCCCCTGGTGCGCGCCGGACTGAGCAGCCGGTATTCGATCTCCCAACTGCGAAT
>DATHLI010000333.1:0-4195 GCA_035488355.1 bacterium
CTACACGAACACCTGCCCCACCGGCGCCTACCGGGGGGCCGGCCGGCCGGAGGCCTCCTACTACCTGGAGCGGGTCATGGACCTGGTGGCCGACGAGGCGGGGGTCGATCCGGCCGAGGTGCGCCGGCGGAACTTCATCCCTTCGTCCCGGTTCCCCTACAAGGCGGCGAGCGGCGCGACGTATGATTCGGGCGATTACGCCAAGCCCCTCGACGAGGTGCTGCGGATCGCCGACTACAAGGCGCTGCGGACGGAGCAGGCGGCGCAGCGGCGGAATGGCAAGATCATCGGCGTCGGTCTGGCGAGCTACGTCGAAATCTGCGGCTTCGGTCCCTGGGAACTCGGGACCGTGCGCGTGAACAAGGACGCCTCGGCGACGGTGGTCACGGGCACCTCCCCCCACGGGCAGGGCGACGCGACCGGGTTCGCGCAGATCGTCGCCGACGCCCTGACGATTCCGATCGAGCGGATCTCGGTGGTGTTCGGGGACACCCTGCTGGTCCAGTACGGCGGCGGCACCAGCGGGAGCCGCAGCATGTCGCTCGGCGGATCGGCAGTCTACCTGGCGTCCCAGGAGGTGCGCAAGCAGATCCTCGGGATCGCCGCGAATCTGCTCGAGGCCGCCCCGGCGGACCTGACCCTGGCGGAGGCCCGGGTCACGGTGCGGGGCGCCCCGGGCCGGTCGGTGTCGATCGCGGAGGTGGCCGAGGCCGCCTACGACGCCAAGCACGTCCCGAAGGACCAGGCGCCCGGGCTCGAGGCCACCAGCCGCTTCAAATCCGAAGGGACGACCTTTCCCTTTGGGAGCCACCTCTGCGTGGTCGAGATCGATCCTGACACAGGCCAGGTCCGGATCGTCCGGTACGTGGCCGTGGACGACTGCGGGCGGGTGATCAACCCGCTGCTCGTGGACGGCCAGGTCCACGGAGGCATCGCCCAGGGCGCGAGCCAGGCCCTGCTGGAGGCGGTCAGGTACGATGATCAGGGGCAGCTCCTCACGGGGACACTCTCGGAGTACGGCATCCCCTCCGCCCATTTCCTCCCGCGCATGGAGCGTGGCACCTCGGTCACCCCCACGCCCCGCAACCCGCTCGGGGCCAAGGGGATCGGGGAGGCCGCCACGATCGGCTCGACGCCCGCGGTCGTCAACGCGGTCGTGGACGCCCTGAGCCATCTCGGGGTGCGGCACCTGGACATGCCGCTCCGGCCCGAGCGGATCGCGTCGGTGCTCCGCAAGGATTCCATCACGGCCGTCGGGGGTGGACGCTGATGTCTCGAATGCTCGAACCTCAGCCGCGGGCGGCGACCCCGCAGGCGATCGGCGCGCTCGATACCCCGGTCCTGATCGTGGACCTCGACCGCCTCGACGCCAACATCGCCCGGTGGGCGGCGTTCGCGCGGGATGCCGGGGTCAAGCTCCGGCCCCACGGGAAGACGCACAAGTGCGTCGAGATCGCCCGGCGGCAGATCGAGGCGGGCGCCGTCGGCCTCACGCTGGCCAAGATCGGCGAGGCGGAGGTGATGGCCCAGGCGGGCGTGGGCGATATCTTCCTCGCCTACGAAGTGATCGGCGCCCCCAAGCTCCCCCGGCTGATCGCGCTGGCCAGACAGGTTCGCGTTCGGGTGGGGGTGGACTCCGCCGAGGGAGCGGAGCCGCTGGCGCGCGCGGCGCAGGCCGCCGGGATGGCGCTGGATGTCCTCATCGAGGTGGACAGCGGCCTTGGGAGGTGCGGGGTCCGCCCCGGCCAGGACCTGGTGGCGCTGGCCCAGTCGCTGGCCCGGATGAAGGGACTCCGGATCGCCGGCATCTTCACCTACCGAGGCTACCGGCCGGATCTCGAGGCGGCCGGCCGCGAAGAAGGCGAGATCATGGTGGCGGAGGCGGACCGGCTGCGGCGCGCGGGGATCGAGATCGAAGAGATCAGCGTCGGTTCGACCCCAACAGGACGCAGCGCCGGACGGGTCTCGGGGGTCACGGAGATTCGCCCCGGCACCTATGTCTTCAACGACGCGATGCAGGTCCGCTGGGGATCCGCCAGCCCCGACGAATGCGCGCTGGCGGTCCTCGCTCGGGTGATCAGCCGTCCGTCCCGCGATGTCGCGGTGCTGGATGCCGGGAGCAAAGCGCTCACGGCGGAGCGGGGACCGTACAGCAGCCGCGGCGACAGCCACGGCGTGATCCGCGAGTATCCCGACTGCCAGATCGACCGGCTCTGGGAGGAGCACGGCCGGGTCCAGCTCACCGACGACGCGCGGCGCCTCCGGGTGGGGGACCTCGTCGAGGTGATCCCCTCCCACGTCTGTCCGACCGTCAACCTGGCGGAGCGTCTCGTCTGCACGCGGCAGGGCCGGGTGGTGGACACCTGGGCCGTGGCCGCGCGGGCGCAAGTCCAGTAAGCCGCGCGCGTGAGACCGGGCCCGTCCGGTTGGTGAGAGGGAGGGGCCCGTCCGGCCGTCGCCCCACGCCGGCTGCGGTGCGGTACACCGCGTGAGCGTGGTCGCGACCACCGCGGCAACGACCGCCGGCGTGGTCATCCTCCTCGGCATCTCCTACGATCTGTTCCAGACGGTGCTGCTGCCGCGCCCCGCCGTGCGCAAGCTCCAGTTCGCCCGAGTGATCGTCAGGCCACTCTGGGGGGTCTGGAGATGGTTCGGTCTCCGGTCGTCGCGCCTGGACCGCAGCGAGGCGCGGCTGGCCGCCTTCGGGCCGCTCTCACTGCTCTTGATCTTTGCCATCTGGGGGACCGGCCTCGTGCTTGGCTACGGGCTGATCATCCACGGCGTGCGAGACCAGTTTCGCCCCAATCTTCAGGACTTCTCGACCGCGCTGTACGTGTCGGCGTCGACGCTGGTCCCCCTCGCCTATGGGGACTTCGTACCTGAGCACGGCGGGGCCAGAATGCTCATCGTCATGGAGAGCGCCAATGGGGTGGTGCTCGCCGCGCTCGCCATCACCGTGCTGTTCGAGCTGTACGGAGCGTTTCGGTCGCGCGAGGAGCCTGTCGTGGCGCTCGAGGCCCTCGCCGGGGCCCCGGCCTCGGCCGTGCAGCTGCTCGAGACGTCGGCGGAGCCCGGCATGGCCGAGGCGCTCAAGGAGACGTTCGACGAGTGGCGCCGGTGGTCGGCCATGGTGCTCGAGAGCCACCTGGCGTATCCGCTGCTCGCCTACTTCCGGTCGAGCCACGACAACGAGGCCTGGATCAACTCCTTCGGGGCGGTCATGGATGCCGCGGCGCTCGTGATCAGCTCGGTCGAGGTGGAGTCGGCCGGCGCGGCGCGGCTGATGTTCACGGTCGGCAGCCATCTCGTCGAGGACATGGCGATCGTCTTTGGGCTCACGGCGGCGGCGGATCCGATCATCGAGCGGAGCGAGTATATGGCTGCGGTTGGCCGCCTGCGGGCGGCCGGCTACCGCGTCAAGGACGGCGACACCCACTGGCAACGGTTTGCCGATCTGCGCTCGAGATATGGGTCGATGTTGAATCAGGCCGCGCAGTTCCTTGCGATCCCGCCCGCGCCGTGGGTCGGCGACCGCTCATACCTGCCACACCGCCAGAGAGGGCGACGCAGGAAACCGGCGACGAATACGGCCTGTTGATCACCAGGGGCAGGAATGCGCTCCCCGGGCCTCGAACGTACGTTCGCAGGCCAGAACGGACCCCTGGAGGCGCATGACCCTCGAGCAGATCCTGGAGGCGCTGCAGACCCGCCCTCGGTTCGCGCCGCAGTTCACGGCGTGGCGGGCCTTCCCGGCCGTTGCGGCCACGTTCGCGGAGCTTCCTCCCGGGCTCGATCCCCGACTGGCAGCCGCCCTCTCGGGGCGGGGCATCAGCCGGCTCTATTCGCACCAGGCGCAGGCCTATGGCGAGGTGACCCGGGGCGGGGATATCGTCGTGGTGACCCCGACGGCTTCGGGGAAAACCCTCTGCTACAACCTCCCGGTGCTGGACGCCATCCTCAAACAGGACGACACGCGGGCGCTGTACCTGTTCCCGACCAAGGCGCTGTCGAGCGATCAGGTGGACGAGCTCCAGGGGCTGGTCCGCGCGCTCGGCGTGGACGTGCGAACCTCCACGTACGATGGCGACACGCCCGCGGATGCCCGGCGGACGATCCGCGCGGCCGGCCACATCGTGGTCACGAACCCGGACATGCTGCACACGGCGATCCTTCCGCACCACACGAAGTGGCTCCG
>DATHLI010000334.1:0-2013 GCA_035488355.1 bacterium
ACGCCCCTGAGCACGTCGACCTCCCCGTAGCCGGCGCGGAGGCCCCGCACCTCCAACATCTGCGTGCGGTCGGCTTCACCCTGGTTAGGAGTCCCCGCAGGGGGCAACATCTGCGTGCGGTCGGCTTCACCCTGGTTAGGAGTCCCCGCAGGGGGCAACATCTGCGTGCGGTCGGCTTCACCCTGGTCAGGAGTCCCCGCAGGGGGCAGCATCGGACCGTCGGTCATCAGGCGATCTCCGCCTCCCGGCCGAGGTACGCTTCGATGACGCGCGGATCGGCCTGCACGGCCGCGGGCGCGCCTGTGGCGATAACCCGGCCGAGGTCGAGCACGATGATGTCGTCGGCGATGCCCATGACGAGGGACATGTTGTGCTCGACGACCATGAGCGTCACCCCGGCGGCCCGGACGGCCAGGAGCAGCCGCGCGAGCTCCGCCGTCTCGGCGTCGTTGAGCCCCGCGGCGGGCTCGTCCAGCAGGAGGAGCCGCGGCGACGCCATGAGGGCCCGGATCACTTCGAGGAGCTTCTGCGCGCCGAGCGGCAGGCTGATTGCAGCATCATCCCGGCGATCGGCCAGTCCCACGACCTCGAGCAGCGCTTCGGCCTGCCTCCGGATCGCCCGCTCCTCGTCCCTCACGGCGCGCAGCCAGAGGGCCTGCTGCCATGGCCTGGCGCGGACGCGCAGATGCGCGCCCACGAGGACGTTCTCGAGCACGGTCATTCCCGGAAAGGCCCGGGCCGTCTGAAACGTGCGCACCAGACCCAGGGCTGCGACCGCGTCCGGCGCACGGCCGATCAGGTCGATCCCGAAGCAGGATGCGCTGCCCGCATCCGGCGGGTACAGATTCGTCACCAGGTTGAACAGCGTGGTCTTGCCCGCCCCGTTGGGGCCGATGGCGGCCGTGAGCGATCCCTCGCGGACGGTGAAACTGACGTCGGCGATCGCGAGCACGCCCCCAAACGACTTGTACAGCCCTCGGGCCTCGAGCGCGATGGATCCCGGCACGCTAGCGCCTCCCCGCGGGATCGATGGTGCCCTCCGCGCGCCTGATCGCCGACCGCGGGCGCCGTCTCATCCCGAGCCCGCCGTCCCGGCGTGGGGGCTGAGGTGGGTGATGCGGGACGCGAGGCGCTGCAGGCCGGAGAGCCCTCCGCCGAAGATGCCGGCCGGCAGATAGAGCATGATGAGGACGAGGACGAGCCCCTCCGCCAGCGTCTTGTAGGTGGCCAGGGGTTGGACCGCCGCCGGCAGCAGCGTCAGGAGGGCGACCCCGATCAGGGGGCCGACCAGGGTGCCTTCGCCCCCGAGCACCAGCATGGTGATCATCTCCAGGGAGCGGGACGTGCTGACCATCTCCGGCGAGAGGAAATGGAAGTGGAAGGCGTAGAGGCTGCCCGCCAGCGCGGCGAGGGCGGCGCTGATCAGGAACACGGACACCTTGTAGCGGGGGACGCGGATGCCCAGCGCCCGCGCGGCCGTCTGATCCGCCCGCGTCGCGCGCAGGGCCCGGCCGTACCCCGATCGCGCGAGGTTCGCCAGCACGATCACCAGCGCCCCGGCCACTCCCCAGACGAGGTAATACGTGGAGGTGGCGCTCGCAAACGCGTAGCCGCCCAGGGAGAAACTGGGAATGCCCACCAGGCCCGACGGGCCGCCCGTGACGCCGGTGAGCCCCACGGTGACGGAATCCACCAGGAGCCCGAAGGCGAGCGTGGCCAGGGCGAGGTACAGGCCGCGCAGGCGGGCGGTCACCAGCGACAGCACGAGGGCGACGGCCAGCGACAGCGCGATCCCGGCGCCGGTCGCGACCAGGGGCGCGACCCCCAGGCGGGTGGCGAGGATGGCGGCGGTGTACCCCCCCACGGCCATGAACCCGGCGTGGCCGAGGCTGACCTGCCCGGTGTATCCCATGAGCAGGTCCAATCCGAGGACCCCGATGAAGAGGATGCCGGTGATCACGAGCGACCCGGTCAGGCCCGTCCCGCCGAGGAGCGCGGGAAGCACGGCCACGA
>DATHLI010000335.1:0-1636 GCA_035488355.1 bacterium
GCCGCCGGCGATGGGCACGGGGGAGACGGCGCGGAGGCGGCGCAGCCCCTCGTAGTCGTGGCGCGGGAGCGGCTCCTCGAGCCACTCGACGCGGTACTCGGCCAGCGCCTGCGCGGTCGCCAGCGCCCGGTGGAACGACCAATGGGGCCCCGGAAACGGCGCGTCGTGCACGTCGGTCTGGTTGGCGTCCGCCATGATCGCCATCCCGTCGCCGACGGCCTTGCGCACCGCCGCGACCTGGGCGATGTCCTCGGCGAGCGTCTCGTTGTGGATGCGGAGCTTGATCGCGCGGAACCCCGCGTCGCGGAGCCGCCGCGCGTCGTCGGCCCGCTGCGCCGGGGTGCGGTTCTGCCCCGTCGAGGCATACGCCGGCACGGCGTCGCTCGCGTTGCCGAGCATCCGGTAGATCGGCAGCCCGGCGACCTTACCCAGGATGTCCCACAGCGCGATCTCGACGAACCAGACGGCGGTGCCGAAGTACGGCCACAGGAAGCGCAGCGTCCCGGCGTGCTCCTCGATCCGGAGCGGATCCTTGCCGACGAGCTCGCGCGCCACCCGCGCCACGCACTGTTCCTCGGCGCCGTAGAATTCGTGGCCGGCGATCCCGTAGATGCCCGCGTCGGTGTCGACCCGCAGGTACGCGAGCCGGATCTGTGTTTCGACGCGCCCGGGCGCCCACGCCGGATGGAACGGCTCCGGCAGCGGGACGTCGACCTGGCGCGTGCGGATCTGCGTGATGCGCATGGACTCCCTCCGCAAGGGGGGCGGGGGAACGGCGTCCCCCCGCCCCCGGGGGTTATTTGGCCGAATATCCGATATCCGTGAGCGCCTTGACGGCGAAGGCGATGGCGTCCTTGTTGGACGCCCCCTGCGCCGCGCGCGCGAACATGTTGGGGATGATGAAGGTCTGGTAGGCCTTCTCCGCCCGGGCGTCCGGGCCGGCCGGATACGCCGCCAGGTGCGCGCTGGGCATATAGTTGAGCTCCGGACGCAGCTGCGGATCCGCGGCATAGGGCGGGTTGGCATCGAACCGCGGCAGCACCGGCATGTCATACCCCTGCCCCAGCGTGAGGAACACCTTCTGGCTCTCCGCCGAGTACATGGAGCGCAGGAGCTGCTTGGCCAGGCCGATGTTGCTTGTGAACTTCATGATGCCCCACCCGTGGATGTCGACGTAAAAGAACCGCCCGTGCGGGCCCGCGGGGGGCTGCGCCTGCCTGACCGCGGCGGCAAAGGCCATCTTCTCGCGCCTGGCCTTGAGGTAGATGCTCGGCGCGTTGATCGTGTACGAGCCGTGGCCGGACAGGATGTCCTTGTTGTTGCTGCTGTCGTCCCAGGAGTAGACGGCGGAGTCCATCTGCGCGGCCAGGGCGCGGACGAAGTCGAGGGCCGCGTTCGTCGCGGGCGAATCGATCGCCAGGCGCCCCTGAGTGTCCGTCACCCCCCCGCCAAACGCCCACAGCAGCGGGTAGAGGGCGGCGTTCGAGTCTTCGGTCTGGCTGATGGCGATGCCGACCGGGTGGCCGATCTTCTTCAGCTTTGGCGCGGCGCGGAGCACGTCGTTCCAGGTGGACGGGATCGGCTCGCCGGCCTGCGCGAAGTAGTCCGACCGGTAGACGGCGAGCTCGGCGTTCCC
>DATHLI010000336.1:0-8398 GCA_035488355.1 bacterium
TTCGAGCTGCGCGGGGAGCGACTTCCCGAGCGTCTGGATGTGCCCCATGGGGTAGTCGAAATCGTCCGCGCCCCAGTAGAAGTCGTTCAGGCCGATCGTCTTGGTGAACCGGCTGGGATTGGGCGTGCGCGACACCGCCAGGATGGCGGAATTGTTGTGGCACATGTAGTGGCGTCCGACCTGCCCGGAGCTGTTCGCCAGGCCGTTCGGGTGCCGGTCGCTCGCCGACCGCAGAAGGAGCGCCGCGGAGTTCACGGCGCCGCAGGCGACCACGACCACGTCCGCCGAATATCGCTCCTCCGCGCCGTTGCGCGTGACGTGGATCGTCGAGACCCGCCGTCCGGTGGTGTCCGTGTCCAACCGCGTCACCAGCGCCTGGGTCAGCAGGGTGACGTTGGGATGCCGGAGAGCGGGCAGGACGCACGTTGTGGCCGCGTCGTGCTTGCCGTCGACAAGACACGGAAACCCATCGAAGGTCTCGCACTTGATGCAGGGGCTGAGGTGCCGATTGGCCTCGTCGAGGCGGACGCCCACCGGCAGGGGGAAGGGATGGAGCCCCTGTCTTTCGAGGTCATCGGAGATCTCACGCATCCGCGGCTCGTGGGCCACGGGCGGGAACGCGTACGGAGCGTCGCACGGCGGCTCGGTCGGATCGCTGCCCCGCTCTCCGTGCACGCCGTACAGCCGCTCCGCCTCCAGGTAATAGGGGGCGAAGTCCCGATAGCTGCGCGGCCAGGCCGGCGAGATGCCGTCGTGGTGCCGGACCTCCCCGAAGTCGCGTTCCCGCATCCGCAGCAGCACGGCGCCGTAGACCTTCGTGTTGCCGCCGACGTAATAGTTCGTGCCGGGGCGGAACGGGCGGCCCTCCTTGTCGTACCATCGCTCCGTGGTGTGGTAGCGCTCCTCGACGAAGACCGCGTGCGGGTCCCAGTTGGCCTTCTCCCGCGGAAGCCATCCTCCGCGCTCGAGCAGCAGGATCCGCTTTCCCGAAGGCGCGACCCTGTACGCCAGCGTGCCGCCGCCGGCGCCCGTGCCGATGATCGCGACGTCATATCGATCGCCCGCCGGCATTCTCGCCGCCCCTCTCAGGATCTTCCTAGATCACCGCCGCCGGCGCGATGATCGCCGCCGTGGAGCCGCGGGTCTTGTGGTGGGTCAGGACGAACATGAACTCGTAGATCCGGTCGGCCGCGAGCGCTTCCGTGGCCAGGTTCTCCATGATGAAGAGGCCGTGGACAACGTTGAGCGTCTGCGGCACGAGGAACGGACGGTCCGGATCCTCGCCGGGCACCGGCCCGAAACTCCAGGTGTCGGCGCCCGTCAGCGCCACCCGTCGCTCCACGAGCCACTCCGCGACGGCCATGCCCGCGCCCGGCTCCCCCGCGGCGAAGCGGCCCGGATCTTCGTCCCACAGCGCCCCCCAGCCGGTGTGGAACAGCACGACGTCGCCGGGTTCGACGGCCGTGTCCTGGTCCCGCAGGGCGCCCTCGACATCGTCAACCGTGATAACGTCGCCCGCCTCCAGCCTCGGGATGCCGCGGCGCCGGGCGACGTCGACCACGACCCCACGGGCGATCACGGGCGGCACGGTCTCGATTCCCAGCTTTCGGGTCCCCCACTCCTCAACGATGTCGGCCGCCCGCCAGCCGTTGTAGAACCGGTCGCCGATCTGCAAATGGTTGAGCGCGTCGAGCTGGGTGCCGATCTGCAGCGTGCCGGTCACCAGCTCGGTGATCCAGTTGAGGCGGTTCGCCCCCCACCCGCCGCGGCTTCCGCCTGGCCGCCGGGCGTTGATGAAGTGGGCGCTGCTCACGAGAGTCTGCCGCCAGAACCGCCCCTCGAAGCGGGGGACGTCGGCGTGGAGCGTCCGTCCGAGATCGTAGACCCGTCCGGCCCGCACCAGCCTTGCGGCGGCGATGACTCGGGCGGGGGTCAGCTCGTTCAGCGTCCCGCGCTCGTCGTCCGCTCCGAACCGCGACGGCCACCACGGGGTGTCGTCAGGCATCTCACTCACCGCTGCCGGCCGCGAACGGGGATGCGATCTCGAGAAAGACCTTGATCGCCCCACCCGCGGTGGTGAGGGTATCGATCAGCCGGCGATAGTTCTCCAGGCCCTTGACGGGATGGGTGAGGAGGCGGGCGGCCCACCCGGGAACCTGAGCGGCTGCGAGGGCCAGATCCCGTACGGCGGCCTCGAAGTGCTCCCGGTTGCCGTTGACCGTCCCGACCATGACCTTGTTTCCGAGAACGAAGCCGAGGTTGATCTTGTCGGCAGGGACCTCGACCCGGCGGTTGCCGCCGGTGACGCTGGCAAGCACCAGCACGCCGTTCTTTCCCAGGACGTCCATGGCCTCGAAGACGAGCGGGGAGTAGCCGGTCGCTTCGTAGATGATGTCGAACGGTCCGTACGCGGTGGCGGCTTCATGGAGCGGCACGTCGCGGGTGCTGAGATACCGCGCCCCGAGCGCCTCGATCAGGTCGGAGTTCAGGTACGGCTTCGGCGTCAGCCCGAAGGTGGTCACGTCCAGGCCGCGGAGTCTCAAGATCATCGTGGCCAGCAGCCCAATCGTGCCCGCGCCGAGGACGGCCGCCCTTCGCGGCCTCCAGACGCGCAGGCGCCGCTGGATCTCGTAGGCTTGGAGGATCCCCTTCTCCGGCACGCTCAGCGGCTCGACAAGGACCCCCACATCCGCCAGGCCGTCCGGGACCTTCACGATGTACTCGGGATCGTCCACATAGTATTCGGTCAGGAACCCATGCCGGAGGTTGATGCCGCGCTCGAAGTATTCGTCGTCGGTCGTCATGTCGTAGGTCCCGATCAGGTCGTAGAGGCTGCCGCCGGGCCGCCGCACGGTCGCGACCACATAGTCCCCCGGCCGCAGCTCGGTCACGTGGTCGCCAACCGCCTCGACCCGGCCGAAGTTCTCGTGCCCGGTCACGAGAAAGGAACATCCTTCCGGCGCCTTACCGTATTCCCCGGCGTTGATTTCCTTGTCCGTGCCGTCCACGCCGCAGCGCAGGAGCCGCACCAGCACCCCTCGACCTCCCGGGACGTCGGAGAAGGCGGGTTTGGGGAGCTCGGCCAGGTGGATGCTGTTCGCCTTGCCGGGATAGACCGCGATGGCTTTCATCATGGGCTCCCTTCACTCGTGATGCCGCGGGGGAAAGCCGCTTCCGGCAGTGCTGCCCTGTAGTCTCGCCGGAGGTGGGTTCGTGACGGCCGCCGGTTCGGCCTGCATTTGAAGCGGAGTCTCAGTGAGGCTCCGTCGTAGTCTCCACCCTGTCCAGGACACGGTCGAGCAGCGCGGCAAGGATCTTCTCGGCCCCCGCCGCCAGCAGCGACACGTGCGCCACCGGCCCCAAGTCGACGCGCTGGATCTCATGACCCGCGAACGCCGCGACGCCGGCGCCACCCTGGATCGGCAACCCCAGCGCGCTTGCCGCCAGGACGACCCCGTCGCCGGCGCCGTAGGTCAACACGGCGCCGCCGGTTTCACCGGTGACGCCAAGTATGGTATCCGCACTCCCCGTATCTCCGAGACCCAGGCTTCCAAAGAGGACGAACAGGCGAACGTCGACCGCGACCCCCACACCACGGGAATCCATGCTTCCAAAGAAGCTGTACACACGAACGTCGACCGGGAACGGCCGGGCGTTGAGTTGCGCCAGCAGGGGGTTCTCGCCATCGGGCGGCGTGCCCCACGGCTGTCCAGGGGCGGCCCGCCAGAACGGGAAGGTCGGAAGCATGGCGCGGGCGGCCTGCGTATGCGCCATGTACGCGTAGGGTACGAACTCGGGGGTGTTCCTGTATACGTAGGGCATCACCACACCCTCGTTCGGCACACCCACGAGCACCAACCGGTTGACGAGCCTGCCCCAGCCATCGAGGTCATACGCGATGTTCCAGCGGGCCAGCAGGCCGCCGAGGCTGTATCCGACGACGTTGATCTTCCGCGCATATGTCGCCGGGAGCACCACCTGCCGCACGTACGCATCCAACGCATGCGCGGCCTCCTCGAAGGTCATGTGGAGGGAGGGGTATGGGAACCAAAAAACCGTCTGGGCCGGTCCCGTGTCCCGATACCCGCGGCGGCGAAACGCGGCCAGCAGCGCTCGGTCGGGCTCGCGCAGCTCGTTGGCGTACCCGGGGATGACGACCGTCGGCAAGGGGATCGCGACGAGGCATCGGGCGGTGGCGGCGAATGGACCGCGACGCAGCGTCACCTCGACCGGAAATATCAAGTTCTCGTCGAACCGCTGCACCGGTGCAAACTCGCCCACGGTGACCCCGGCGATGCGAACGGCGCCGGCGGCGAGATCCAGGTCCAGCGCAAACCGCGCGGGCATGTGAATCAGGGGCACCTCAGCTTGGATGGGCACCCCGTCGAGCCATGCCGACACCGCGACGGCAGACCGCCCCGCTCCGCGATCGTCCAACCCCGACGTTGCCATCGTGATCCGCAGCGACTGCGAGACCATCCCCACATCCAGGATCGTCACGTGGAAAGGATCGGACGGCTGGCCGGCGGCAGGGATCGCCAGCGCCGCAACCAGCACCAGACTCGGAACAACCATATATCGCATCTACGCTCACCCTCACCACTTCTAAACCTCATCCGGCGAGGAAATCTTCCTGCCTGCGGTCTGACCCTCGAACCTCAATCACCGGATCAGCGTGCAGGGGGGTGTGTTATCGGGAAGGATTGGCCTGTGCGTGGCGTAAAAAAGGGGGACGGAGTCTCTACGTGAGCACCCGATGGGGGCCCTGATACTCGGAGGCACTATCGCGGGTCAGTCGTTAGGAAAGACGGCAACCTACAATTATGCGACCACCCCGGATGGGGACTTGGTCTTCCGTGAACGGAAAGACGGAGGCAGCTCATCGAGCCGCTCGATGCCGCGAACGACGCATTCTGACTCCCGGCCGTTCGGTGTCACCCCATTATTGGGATCAAAGCAGGTGGCGCCGTCCACGTCGAAGCAGTAGACGATACGACGGCCGGGTGGAAAGTACAGGGTGATGGTCCACCAGTAATCTCCCGCTCTCGCCAGCGGATGAACGTTCGGGGTCCACTTGTTGAATGGGCCGATCAGCGAGACGCGCTGAGCCTCTGGCGTGAGCACGGCGGGGAACCGAAAGGTGACGGGGATGAGGGCATCCATATTTCACCTCTTCCGAACACCCGTTTGGTCACCACGACCCAGGGTCTATCACCAAAAATGAAAGGCTACTGCCAGTCGAATCGAGGGTAGCAGAGGCCGTGGCGGCTGTCTGCTCAAAAGTGCACACTCCAGAGCAGACCCTTGGAGAATCCCGCACCCGGGACGGAGCTTAATCGTGGAGGATGACGTTCACGAGTGAGCTGTGAATGGACAATTCCCCATCGTACTCAATGAAGCCCAGCTTGCGGAACTTGTTCATGAAGTGGCTGACCCTCGCCCGCGTGGTACCGATCATCCCGGCCAGGGTCTCTTGACTAACCCGGGGCACCACCTTTTCAGTTCTTCCCTTCTTGCCAAAATGCGCAAGCAGCAGTAAGAGCCGGGCCAGCCGCTTCTCGCTGGAGTTGAACAGTTGATCCACCAGATCTTCTTCGATGCGCAGATTCCGCGACAGCAGATAAGAGACGAAGTACCCGGAGAACTTGGGGTTTTCACGAAGCGCACGAGCCATCGTTGTCTTCGGAATCCGGCTGAGGGTGCACGGCGTCACGGTTGTGGCCGTCGCTGCACAGACGGTATGCCCGGTCAAGCAGGATTCTCCGAAAAACGAGCCGCCGTTGAGGATGGCGATGACCGCTTCCTTCCCCTGCCGGGACACGACCGAGAGCCTGACCCTGCCGCTCGTGAGGAAGAATACGGCGCTGCTGGGGTCACCCTGGCCGAACACCTTGCGGTTCGCATCGTACTGCGTGGTCGTTGTTCCCCCGTGTAATTGTGCGAGGAAGTCCTTTGAGTCGAAACGAACGGACTTTTCGCGCGTATGCGCTTTTCGTGCCATCCGTATCCCCCCACAGAGTACCCGCTTTCCTACGTGGCCAACTCCGCTTTGACGGTATCGCCTGGACCTTCCCTATTAAACAGGGTCCGCGCGGGACCGAAATGCTCTTCGTCGATGAGCCATCTTGGAGGTCGCTGGACATTAGCGAAGCGAAATCGAATGGACGAAGAAGAAATGCTAAAGCCAGACTGATGAAGGTCCAGCGCCAAATCGGCTTTCCCTTCATTGAGATCGTCGTTGGCTCCTCTTTTGGACTTTCCCGAAGGTATTTTCTCTATAAAGCAAGGCCGGCCGGCCATTGGGGGAAAATGTAAAGTCAGGGTTTACCATCAGTCGATCAATTGAAAACTGGTGGTGATGGTGGGGCGATGGGCGGAAAAAAGGCGAGATCAATTGCCCGAGTTCAATTGTCCATGAAGGCAGCCCATTAAGAGAATGGGCATCACCGACGCGCTGATCACAGTTCACATCCGATCGCTTCCCTTGAAATACCTCCTCGCGTAGGCAACGATTTCCCTGTCGGTCGGATGATCAAGGGTTTCAATACCGGCGACCTTTGCCTGGAGCCTCTGGTCGTGGCCTTGCACGTACCTGAGAAATTCGAGCTTCGCCGACGACGGTCCAACGATGAGAACGGTATCGGCGCTCTCGAGCGCTCGGGCGACCTCGTGGAAGAACTTCGTGGCGTCATCAGGGTGCTCTTTGGCGTCTCCCCGCCCCTTGGGATGTCTGTGGATGAGGTGCTGCGGAGACAGGATCGTCGTTTCGTCGACCGCCTCCGGCTGCGCGTGGCCGGCCGTCTCCGGCTGCACGTGGAAGACGCGGGCTTCCTTATGATCGATCCAAACGACCACGTGCGCAGGCATACCGTGCACTTCAACGAGCGCGCCCGGCTTTTCCTCTCCGCGGGCTGAGCATCCCCGGCCGTGGGCATATGTAATGCTCGGATGGGTTACATCGAGCGAAGCCTGATCAGCGGTGAGAGCCTCGTGTATCGGACGAGGCTGCATTGGAATGTCCTGATCAAGCCCGTAATTTGGGGCGGAATCCCGTTTGGCGGCGGCTGTGTGGCGTTGACGTCCCGGTATGCGGTCGCGGCCTGGGTGCTCATTCCCCTCGGTCTGTTCCTCCTAGTCTTTGCATTCATCAACTACTTTTCGTCCGAATTCGGCGTGACCAATAAGCGCGTGCTCATCAAGACCGGCTTCATGGGGACGCATTCCTTCGAGATGCTCCTGGCGAAAGTGGAGGCCATCGGCGTTGACCAGACGCTGGTGCAGAAAATCTTCAACTACGGAACGATTGTCATCAGCGGGACGGGGGGCAGCAAGGAGAAGCTTCCGCAGATCAAGGGGCCGTTTGAATTCCGCAGACAGGTCCAGCAACAGATCGCGGCCGCTCTGGAGATTCACAGGGGGTGAGCATCAGCCCTTGCCCCCCGTCGCTTCATGGATGCCGGACGGCAATCTCTTGACAAACCATCCTCTCCACACCACACTAAACGTAATGTCACGGCGCGCCAAGCAGAAGGCGGGGGGTCTACGCTAGGCGGGCGGTTCACGCTCCGTTTCCTACTGCAGATAGACGAACCGGTACTCAGCAACCCTGCCCAATGGACGGCACTCCGGACCAAACCGGGAGGTGAGGGGATGACTCTTCAGCTCAATGATATGGCCCCGGATTTCGAAGCGGAGACCACTCAAGGTCGTATCCGCTTCCATGACTGGATCGGTGATTCCTGGGCCGTGTTGTTTTCGCACCCCAAGGACTTTACGCCGGTCTGCACCACCGAGCTCGGATACATGGCCAAGCTCAAGCCTGAGTTCGACCGGCGCAACACCAAGATCATCGGGCTCAGCGTCGACCCGGTCGACAACCATGTCAAGTGGGCGAACGACATCAAGGACACGCAGGGCGTTGCGCCAAACTATCCGATGATCGGCGACACGGATCTGAAAATCTCGAAGCTCTACGGGATGCTCCCCGCCGGCACGGCGGGCACCGCGGCGGGGCGCACGCCGGCCGACAATCAAACGGTCCGCAACGTCTTCGTCATCGGGCCGGACAAGAAGATTAAGCTCATCATCGTCTACCCGATGAGCACGGGCCGGAACTTCGACGAGGTCCTGCGCGTCATCGACTCGCTGCAGCTGACGGCAAAGCACAAGGTGTCGACGCCCGTGAACTGGACGCGCGGCCAGGACGTGATCATCTCAGGCTCCGTGTCCGATGAGGAGGCGAAAAAGATCTACCCGGCGGGCTGGAAGGCGCCGAGGCCCTACATTCGCATCGTGCCGCAGCCGAGAGCTTGACGGAGGGCAGGGCGGGCACGCAGAGCTGTAACCCACCGACGGTCACCGGCGGCCGCTACGACAACGTAACCATCACGATGAGGAC
>DATHLI010000337.1:0-4123 GCA_035488355.1 bacterium
CGATCTACAGCGACGCCGACCGCGCCGCCCTCCACGTGCACGCGGCGGACGAAGCCTACCGGGTCGGGGCCGCCGCCCCCGCCGACTCGTATCTGAACATCGCGGCGATCGTGGACGCCGCGCGCCGGTGCGGCGCCGACGCGGTCCACCCGGGGTATGGGTTCCTCTCCGAGAACCCGGCCTTCGCCGAGGCGTGCGCGCAGGCCGGCCTGACCTTCATCGGTCCGCCCGCCGCCGCCCTCGCCCTCTGCGGCGATAAATCCAAGACCCGCCGCGCCGTCCTCGCGGCGGGCGTGCCCGTGCTGTCGGGGACCGATCTCCTCAGCGACGCCGACGCGATGAAGGCGGCGAAGAATCTCACGTTCCCGGTGCTGATCAAGGCGGCCGGCGGCGGCGGGGGAAAGGGCATCCACCTCGTCGAGCGCCCCTCGGACCTCGTCGGGGCGCTGCTCCTGGCGCGCGGTGAGGCGCGGACGGCCTTCGGGGACGAGCGCATCTATCTGGAGCAATGGCTGGACCGTCCGCGGCACGTCGAGGTGCAGATCGTCGCGGATGCCCATGGAGCGGTCGTTCATCTGGGAGAGCGTGAGTGCTCGATTCAGCGGCGGCACCAGAAACTGATCGAGGAGTCTCCCGCCCCCGCGCTCGCGCCGGATCTCCGGAAGGCGATCGCCAAGGCGGCGCTGGCCGCCGCGCGCGCGGTCGGGTACCGTAACGCCGGGACCGTCGAGTTCCTCGTCTCGGGGCGGGCCTTCTATTTCCTGGAGATCAACGCCCGGTTGCAGGTGGAGCACCCCGTGACCGAGTGGGTGACCGGGCTCGACCTGGTGGCGCTGCAGTTCGGGATCGCGGCGGGGGAGCCGCTCCCGTTCCGCCAGCGCGACGTGCGGTCCCGCGGGCACGCGATCGAATGCCGGATCTCCGCCGAGGATGTCGACCACGAGTTCCTGCCGTGGGTCGGGCGGATCGGGGAGGTCGTGCTGCCCGGCGGCCCGGGCATCCGGGTCGATGCCGCGCTGGTCCCCGGGATGGAGATCACCCGGTTCTACGACCCGCTGCTGGCGAAGGTGATCGCCTGGGGATCGACCCGGGACGAGGCGATCGCCGGCCTCGGGACCGCGCTGCGAGAGATGGTCGTCACCGGCGTCCTCACGACGATTCCGTTTCACCTCTGGACCCTGGCGCATCCGGGCTTCCGGTCGGGTCACTATCACACCCGGTTCGTGGAGACGGAGTGGGCCGCGCCCTCCCGGCCGCCGCACGCGTCGCCCGGCCGCTGGCTGGCCGCGCTCGCCGCCGCGGCGCTCGCCGCTCGTGACGACCGCCGCCCGCCGCTCCTGCCGCCCCAGGACGGAGGGGCGTGGGGCCGGGCGGCGCGCGGGGAAGGGCTGGCATGAAGACCTGCTGGGTTCGCGTGGGGGAGGAGGAGTTCGAAGTCGGGATCGACGACACCGGCGGGACGCTCGCCGTCACCCTGTCGGGACGCACCCACCGGGTCGACCTGATTGAGATCCTGCCCGCCTGTTACACCCTGATCGTCGATGGCGCCTCCCATCGTCTCGTGGTGCGGGACCGCGCGGGGCCGTGGGTCTTCGAACTCGACGGGCGCACCGAGGCCGCCGAGGTCACCCGGACGGGGGTGGGGGCGGCCGCCGCGCGCGCGGCCGCGGCCCAGGCGCGGCACGGGGAGATCAGGGCGCCGATGCCCGGGCTCCTGCTCGCTGTTCCGGTCGACCAGGGCGCTCAGGTGGTGGCCGGCCAGCCGCTGGCTATAATGGAAGCGATGAAGATGCAGATGGAGATCCGCGCCCCCCACGCCGGCACCGTCCGGCGGGTCCATGTCTCGCCGGGTCAAGAGCTGGCCGCCGGCCAGCTGTTGATTTCGTTGGGCTGAGGCCATGGGCCGCGCGGAGGACGTTCGGACCCCATCCGGCATTCCGGTGAAGCCGGTCGCCACCCCGGAGGATGCGGCCGCGGTGGACGCCGAGCGCGACATCGGCTACCCGGGGGAATACCCGTTTACACGCGGCATCCATCCCACCATGTACCGCGGCCGGCTGTGGACGATGCGGCAGTACGGGGGGTACGCGGGGGCCGAGGAGTCCAACCGCCGGTACCGGTATCTCCTGGAGCAGGGGCAGACCGGTCTCTCGGTCGCGTTCGACCTGCCCACCCAGATGGGGTACGACAGCGACCACCCCCTCGCTGAGGCCGAGGTCGGCAAGGTGGGCGTGGCCATCGACTCCCTGGCCGACATGGAGGTGCTCTTCGACGGGATCCCGCTCGACCGCGTCAGCACCTCGATGACGATCAACGCCACCGCGGCGATCCTCCTGTGCATGTATCTCGCGGCGGCGGAGCGCCGAGGGGTGCCGGCCGAACGGTGCGCCGGTACCACGCAAAACGACATCCTCAAGGAATACATCGCCCGCGGCACCTACATTTACCCGCCCGGCCCGTCGATGCGGCTGGTCGCCGATACCTGCACGTACTGCGCCGCGCACCTGCCGCGGTGGAACCCGATCAGCATCAGCGGGTACCACATCCGGGAGGCCGGGGCGACAGCGGTGCAGGAGGTGGCGTTCACCCTCGGGAATGCGATCGCCTACGTTGAGGCGGTGCGGGACACCGGGATGGCCGTCGACCGGTTCGCGCCGCACCTGGCGTTCTTCTTCGACGCCCAGATGAACGTCTTCGAGGAGGTCGCCAAGTACCGGGCCGCCCGCCGCCTCTGGGCCCGGATCATGCGCGACCGGTTCGGCGCCAGAGACCCGCGGTCGCAGATGCTGCGGTTCCATACCCAGACCGCCGGGGTGGCGCTGACCGCGCAGCAGCCCAAGAACAACGTGGTGCGCGTCGCCCTGCAGGCGCTAGCCGCGGTGCTGGGGGGGACCCAGTCGCTCCACACGAACGCGCTGGATGAGGCGCTGGCCCTGCCGACCGACGAGGCGGCGCTGCTGGCGCTCCGCACGCAGCAGATCATCGCCCACGAGAGCGGGGTGGCCTCCACCGTGGATCCGCTGGCGGGATCCTACTACGTGGAGCATCTCACCGCCGAGATCGAGCGGCGGGCGCAGGCGTACCTCGACCAGATCGAGCGGATGGGCGGGATGCTGCGGGCGATCGAGCAGGGGTACGTCCAGCGCGAGATCGGCGAGGCCGCCTACCGCGAGCAGCAGGAGGTCGAGTCCGGCCGCCGGGTGGTCGTGGGCGTGAACCGCTTCCAGCAGGCCGCGGGGCAGGTCCCGGCCATTCTCAAGGTCGATCCTACCGTGGTCAACCGGCAGAAGGCCCGGCTGGCCGCGGTCCGGGCGCGGCGCGACGGTCCGCGGGTGCAGGCGGCTCTTGGGGCGCTGGACGAGGCGGCCTCGGGAGCCGAGAACCTGCTCCCGCGTATCTTAGAATCCGTGCGGGCGTACGCCACCATCGGGGAGATCTGCGACACGCTTCGGAAGCGGTTTGGGGTCTACCGGCCGCCGGCCGTGGTGTAAGCCGGATGAACCTCGCCCTGAGCCTTGCCGATGGGGTCCTGCACGGGTCCCCCCAGGCGGCCGCGCGCCTGATCTCGCTTCTGGAGAGCCGGAGCGACGAAGCGGTGCCTGCGCTGAGAGCGCTCCACCGCCACACCGGCCGCGCCCACGTGGTCGGCGTCACCGGTCCTCCGGGGGCCGGCAAGAGCACGCTGGTCAACGCGCTCATCCGGCTGCTGCGCGCCCGGGGCCGCCGCGTCGGTGTGGTCGCCATCGACCCGACAAGCCCGTTTACCGGCGGGGCCATCCTGGGCGACCGGATCCGGATGCAGGACCACAGCACCGACTCCGGGGTCTTCGTGCGCAGCATGGCCACCCGGGGCCGCCTCGGCGGCCTCGCGCCTGCGACCGCCGGGGCGGTCGCGGTGCTCGATGCCTACGGATGCGACGTCATCTTCATCGAGACGGTCGGGGCCGGCCAGGCCGAGGTGGACATCGCCGGCACCGCGGACACGGTCGTGCTGGTCACCGTGCCCTGGCTGGGGGACAGCGTGCAGACCCTCAAAGCCGGGATCATGGAGATCGGGGACGTCTTTGCGGTCAATAAGGCCGACCGGGGCGAGGCCGACAAGACCGCCGCCGAGATCGAGATG
>DATHLI010000338.1:0-3264 GCA_035488355.1 bacterium
CCAATGGGACGGGCGGCTTTGCCGATGGCGGTCGCGAGTACGCAGTCGTCCTCGACGGTGACCGAGAGACGCCGCTCCCTTGGGTCAACGTCATGGCCAACCCCGCCTTCGGCACCGTAGTCTCAGCATCGGGCTCGGCGTATACGTGGGCGGAGAACAGCCGTGAGAACCGCCTCACGCCCTTCGCGAACGACCCCGTGACTGACCCCACCGCCGAGGCCCTCTTCTTGAGGGACGAGGAAGGGGGTGACGTGTGGTCACCCACGCCGGGGCCGATGCGGCGGACCCAAGAGAGCGGCCGGTTCGTGACGCGGCACGCAGCCGGAGTCTCCCACTTCACTCATGCCTCCCATGGAATCCTGCAGGAGCTCGCGGTCTTCGTGGACGCCAAGGACCCTGTGAAGTTCTCACTCCTGACCCTCACCAACCGTACCGCCCGCCCGCGGCGACTGAGCCTGTTCGCCTACAACGAATGGCGCCTGGCGCCGCCGCAGTCTGGGGAGCCCCGGCACGTGATGACGGGACTCGACGCGGAGACGGGGGCCGTCCTGGCCACGAACCCCTACAACCAAGAGTTCGCGGGCCGGGTTGCCTTCGCCCACGCCAGCGAGCCGCCGAGTTCGGCGACGGGAGACCGCCTCTCCTTTCTGGGACGCAACGGCTCGCTGGCGAGGCCAGCCGCCATGAACCACCACGCCCTGTCGGGCCAGTTCGGGGCCGGACTCGATCCCTGCGCCGCGCTGCAGGTCGAGATCGACTTGGCTCCGGGAGAGAGCCGCCGCCTCGTCTTCATCCTGGGACAGGGTGGGGATCACGAGCACGCCCGCGAGCTGGTGCGCCGCCACGGCAGCGTGGCCGCTGCCGACATCGCCTTGGAAGCGGTGCAGCGGTTCTGGGCCGACACCCTGGAGACGGTCCAGGTGCGCACCCCTGACGACTCCTTCGATCTCCTCATGAACCGGTGGCTCCTGTACCAGGACCTGAGCTGCCGGCTCTGGGCGCGGTCCGGCTTCTATCAGCCGGGCGGCGCCTTCGGCTTCCGCGATCAGCTGCAGGACGCCATGGCCCTCTCCCTGGCGAGGCCGGACATTTTGCGGGCGCACATCGTCCGGGCCACGGGCCGGCAGTTCATCGAAGGAGATGTGCAACACTGGTGGCACGAGCCCTCCGGCCGCGGCACCCGCACCCGTTGCTCGGACGACCTGCTCTGGCTCCCGTACGCCGTAGCGCATTACGTGGACACGACCGGGGACCACGGCATCCTCGACGAGCTCGTTCCGTTCCTGGAGGCTCCGGTGCTCGCCGCCGGCGAGAGTGAGGCCTACGGGCAGCCGCGGCGTTCCTCCGAATCGGCTTCCCTCTTCGACCATTGTGTGCGCGCCATCGACAAGGGCCTGACGGCTGGCGCCCACGGCCTTCCGCTGATCGGCAGCGGCGATTGGAACGACGGGATGAACCGGGTCGGGCACCAGGGCCGCGGCGAAAGCGTCTGGCTCGGGTGGTTCCTGCACACGGTGCTGCAGCAGTTCATCCCCCTGTGCGAGACCCGGGACACGGCGCGGGCGGCGCGTTACGCGAGCGAGGCCAGCCGGCTGGCGGGCATGCTCGAGCGGGCCTGGGACGGGGAGTGGTACCGGCGGGGTTACTACGACGACGGCACGCCGTTGGGCTCGGCGCAAAACGACGAGGGCAAGATCGACTCGATCGCTCAGTCCTGGGCGGTTCTGTCCGGAGTCGCGCCCGTGAAGCACGCCGAGCGCGCCATGGACGCCGTCCGCACCCACCTTGTGTGGCGCGCAGCCCGCGTCGTGCTGGTGCTCACTCCCCCCTTCGACCAGTCGGCGCAAGACCCCGGTTACGTCAAGGGATACCCGCCCGGGGTGAGGGAGAACGGCGGCCAGTACACGCACGCCGCGGTGTGGACGGTCATGGCGGTGGCCCGGCTCGGCAACGGGGACGAGGCCGTGGAGCTGTTCCACCTGCTGAACCCCATCAACCACACGCGGAGCGCCGCGGACGTCGAGCGCTACAAAGCCGAGCCGTACGTCACCGCCGGAGACGTCTACGCTCACCCGGCCCACGCCGGGCGCGGCGGTTGGACGTGGTACACGGGCTCCGCGGGCTGGATGTACCGCGCGGGTCTGGAGAGCATCCTCGGCCTCAAGCGCCACGGTGGGAGCTTCGAGCTGGATCCCTGCATCCCCGCGGCCTGGCCCGAGTATTCCATCGTCTGGCGTTTCGGCCGCACCGGCTATGACATCTCCGTTTCCAACCCAGAGCACCGCTGCCGGGGGATCACGGAGGCCGAGCTGGACGGCCACCCCGTGGATCCCGCCGCCATCCCCCTCGTGGACGATGGCGCCACCCACCGTGTGCGCGTGGTGGTGGGGGAACAGGCGCAGAGCACGCCGACGACAGCTCAGCGGGGGAGGGCGGCGCGGACGTAAAGCCACTGGCCGCAAGAGCGATTGAGCCGTCCGGAAAAGCGTCTCACCAGCACTGAGCTAACAGGTCATCGACCTCGTTGAAGTAGGGGTCGCGGGCGACCAATATCCGGCCGCAGCGCTCCACAAACGGAGCGATCCAACTGTCGGCCCCTGCTTCATCGGAACTCACTCGCCCCCCTGAGCAGCGTGCAGGGGTCAGTTCGCTTCATCGGACGCCGCGGGGCCCGCTCCGGCCTCCTCCCCCCCCTTGACACCGTATGCCTAAACTGGCATACTCTGGCGTGACGCGGGCGCCGCTCAAACCGGCCTACGGGGTGGGCTCGAGTCTCAAGGACCTCCGCGCCTACCCCGAGGAGGTCCACGATGTACGGCAGCACGAACTCGATTTGATCAAAGCGCGCCTGCAATGGGCCCAGCGCCACGCGCGCGGCGAGGTGGAGGAGCTATGAAGATCATCAAGAGCAGTGGCAATGTGTTTGCCGACCTGGGGCTCCCGGGGGCGGAGGAGCGGCTCCTCAAGGCGCGCCTCGCGGCCGAGATCGCCCGCACGATCGCGCGGCGCAAGCTCACGCAGGCCGCGGCCGCAGACCTGATGGGCATCGACCAACCGAAGGTCTCCCACCTCCTGCACGGGCGCCTGGCCGGCTTTTCGACGGAGCGCCTGCTCACCTGGCTGACCGCGCTGGGCCAGGACGTCGAGATCGTCGTCCGCAGGCCGTCGCGGCGCCGGGCTGGGCGTCTGCGGGTGCTGGCCGGCTCGCGGCGCTGACCCACCTCCCCCCTCAGCGGCTCAATCACGCCGCCTGGCGCGTCAGCA
>DATHLI010000339.1:0-16437 GCA_035488355.1 bacterium
GGCGAAGACGCCCTCCACGCTCGTCCTGGTGCGCTCCTTGAGGACCACGTACCCCTGATCGTCGAGGTCGATCTGCCCCCGGAACAGTTCCGTGTTTGGATGGTGCCCGATGGCCACGAAGAGGCCGTCGACCCGGAACGGCCGCTCCCGGCCCGTCTCGACGTCCCGCAGCCGCAGGCCGGAGACCGATCCGTTGCCGATGATGTCGACGACCACCGTGTTCCAGAGCACCTCGATCTTCCCGTGCCGCAGCGCGCGCTCGGCCATGATCTTGCTCGCCCGGAACCGGTCGCGGCGGTGGATGATCGTCACCCTGGTCGCAAACTTCGTGAGGACGAGCGCCTCTTCCATCGCCGAGTCCCCGCCGCCGACGACGGCGACCTCCTTGCCCCGGAAAAAGAAGGCATCACAGGGCGCGCAGGACGAGATCCCGTGGCCGATCAGGCGCTGTTCGTTCGGCAATCCGAGCCAGTTGGTGCCGGCTCCGGTGGCAATGATGACGGACTCGGCCCGGAGCGTCTCCTGCGCCGCGGTGACTTCGAACGGGCGCTTTCGGAAGTCGACCGCGGTGGCATCCTCGTCGATGAAGTCGGTGTCGAAGCGCTCCGCCTGCTTGCGCATGATCTCCATCAGCTCCGGCCCCTGGATCCCCTCCGGGAAGCCGGGAAAGTTTTCCACATCAGTGGTGAGCGTCAACTGGCCTCCACGCTGGCCTCCGGAGATAACGATCGGCTGGAGCTGCGCGCGCGCGGCGTAGATCGCCGCGGTCAGCCCGGCCGCCCCGGACCCAAGGATCACCAATTTTCGGGTATCTGCCATGACACGTCCCTCCCGTGTGACCGTAGGATGAAACGAGCGTTCGCCCTGGTTTCTTCCCCTGTCATCGTGCTGTGCCGGCCCTGCCCACCTCGTGGAGCTGGATGAAATTCGTCCGGCCGCGGGCGATGATCGGCACCGACCCGACGATGACCACGGCGGATCCCGGGCGGGCGATCCTGCGCCGGACGAGGTCGCGGTCGAGAAACCGGATCATGGCCTCCGTGTTCGGCTGGAACCGCGTCACCATCGGGCGCACGCCCCAGTAGAGGCTGAGCAGACGGGCGACCCGTTCGTCCTCCGTGTAGGCGAGGACCGGGACCCGCGGCCGCATCTGGGAGAGCAGGCGCGCCGTGTGGCCCGTCGTCGTCAGCGCCACCACAAGCTCCACCGGTAATTCGGCGGCCAGCACCCGGGTGGCCGCCGCGATCGCGTGCGCGAAGGACGGCCGCCTGGGATGACGGATCTCGCTCCCCGGCTGCGCGCCGGCCTCGACCGCCCGGGCGATCCGGGCCATCACCTGCACGGTCTCCACCGGATGCCGGCCGGCCGCGGTCTCCTCCGAGAGCATCACGGCGTCGGTGCCGTCGAGGATCGCGTTGGCGACATCGGAGGCCTCCGCTCGGGTCGGCCGGTCCTGGCGCACCATGGACTCGAGCATCTGCGTCGCAGTGATGACCGGGATCCCGCGCTCGTTGGCCGCGCGGATGATCCGCTTCTGGATCAGCGGCACCTGCTCCAGCGGCAGCTCAACGCCGAGATCCCCTCGCGCCACCATCACCGCGTCGGCCTCCGCGATGATCTCGTCCAGGTTGGCGATCGCTTCCGCTTTCTCGAGCTTGGCGACGACGGGCACGACCCGCCCCAGCCGGCCCAGGACGCGCCGGGCGTGCCGGAGGTCTGCCGGGCTGCGGACGAAGGACAGCGCCACGTAGTCGATCCCCTGCCTCAGCCCGAAGCGGAGATCCTCGGTGTCTTTGGCGGTCAGCGAGGGCGCGCGGAACCGCGCGCCGGGGAGGTTGACCCCCTGGTGCTCGTTCAGGACGCCGCCGCGGATCACCCGGCAGCGGATCTCGCTCCCGCGTCTGTCGACGATCTGGAGTTCCAGGCTCCCGTCCCGCAGCAGGATCCGGCCGCCGCGCCTCACCATCCGCGCGAGCCCGGGGAAGGAGATGGGAATCAGTTCCCCCGTACCCACCACGCGCCGGGTCGTCAGCGTGACCTCGGCGCCTTCCAGGAGTTTGACCGGGGCCTCGAGCCGTCCCACCCGGATCTTCGGTCCCTGCAGGTCTTGCAGGATGGCGAGGGGGACGCCGAACTCCGCCGCCAGCCTCCTGAGCAGCCGGATCGTGCGCCCGTGCTCCGCGCGCGTGCCGTGCGAGAAGTTCAGGCGCGCCACGTCGATGCCGGCGACGAGCAACTGGCGGAGGACTCGCTCGCTTTCGCTGGCGGGCCCGAGGGTCGCGACGATCTTCGTCCGGTGGTCCACCGCCTCCATCATACTGCAGAGGGCGCCGCTTCGTGTGCTAGACTCGGGGTGGCGTCCCGCGCCACCGCGCGGCGCGCTACATCTCGCACGGAGCGGGCACACCGATGGCGATCATGGCACTGAGCGTCACCCCGATCGGCACGGGATCGACGAGCGTGGGGGACTACGTCGCGGACGCCCTGCGGGTGGTTGAGCGGAGCGGCCTGCGCTACCGGCTCGGCGCGATGCACACGGAGATCGAGGGCGAGCTCGAGCAGCTGCTGCGCCTGGTCCCGGAGATCCACCAGGCCTGCTTTGCCCGCGGGGCGAAGCGGGTCTCCACGGTGATCAAGGTCGACGACCGCCGCGATGCGCCCTCATCGATCGAAAGGAAGGTACGGTCGGTTACCGACCGGATCCAGCGCGCATGATGGGGCCGTGACGAACTGGCTAGATCGGCTCGAGGGGTGGTTCGAGCGGCGCTACGACATCCGCCCGATCGGTGGGGGCGGGTACGTCGTGCGTCTGGGACTGATCCGGTATCGGGGGCCGGCGCTGACGTTCCAAGACGGCACGGTGTTGAATCGGGGCGACCTCGTGGGCGAGGTGCACGTCGACAACCGGCGCGCCGCCGCCCTGCACGAAGGAGGCAAGGGCGGGTTCCGCTACCGGCGAGAGATCTTTCGCGCGCTGCCCGCGCTGGCGCGCGATCTTCGGACGCGCCCCGAGTACCAGGCGGTCCAGGCCATCGGGGGCCCCAGCCTCTTCTGGGAGGAGGCCCGGCTCGCCGGGTTCGAGCACTGGGGGCTCCCCTGGTTCGCCCGGTGGTGGCTGGCGTGGTGGGAGCGCTTCCTGCTCGCCCGGTACCACCCCGCGGGGCGCCGGCGTCTCGCCGAGGGCGGCCGGACCGAGATCCGGCAGATCTGGATGACGCGGCGCACGCTCCTGGAGCGGTACGGTGGGGAGGTCCGGGCGGGCGACCGGCCGGAATGACGCGAATCTTCTGATCCTTCCGATTGGCGCCACCGTCATTCGATAGCCCATTCCCCCATTTCGATAGCCAACTTAGATACTCGGATTTCCTCCTAAGTAGGGGAGACAACAGCGGCCGGATCTTGCTACGCTTGACTGCGCGAGACATTCGCGAGACATCAATGTGGGAAGCACACATTGCTAAGGGGGAATCCGGTGAACCGCCGTCCGGCAGTCTGGGTCTTGTCCGCGCTTATCTTCGCGTGTGTGGGTGCCGCGCCCGCCTCTGCCACAGCGATTCGTAACCCCGGGGGATTCAACACGAACACCCTCGCCGCGAATGATGATGGTTCCACCGCACAGATCGCTCTTCCGTTCACGCTCAACTTCTTCGGATCAAGCTTCAATAGTCTCTACGTGAACAACAACGGAAACGTCACGTTCGACACCTCGTCGTTCACCTTCACGCCGTTCGACCTCAACGCGACCAACCACCAGATCATCGCGCCGTTCTTCGCGGACGTCGACACCCGAAACGGGTCGAGCGGGATCGTGCATTACGGGACGGACACGGTGGACGGTCACCCGGCCTTTGGCGTCGAGTGGCCGGCCGTGGGATATTACTCTTATGGCGTGGACAAGTTGAACACATTTGAGCTCGCGTTGATCAACCGGGCCGACACCGGCAACCCCGACAACTTCGATATCGAGTTCAACTATGGCCAAGTGCAGTGGGACACCGGCAGTTTCAGCGGCGGCTCGGGTGGTCTGTGCACGGCGACGACCGGGACATCGGCTCGGGCCGGCTATGCCAACGGCACGGGCCTCCCGGGGACGCACTACGAACTGGCGGGGTCGGCGGTTTGCAGCGCGTTCCTCGACGGCGGCGTCGATGCGCTCGTCAGCAACTCTCTTAATAGCAACGTGCTCGGGCGGTACGTCTTCGAGTCGCGCAACGGTGAGATCTCGACGGTCCCCGAGCCCGCGACGCTCTCGCTCTTCGCCGTCGGCCTCGCCGGCGTGCTGGGGGCGGCTCGGCGGCGGTTCGGAAGAGCCTGACACGAGACGTTAGCGTACACGGGCGCATTTCCAAGGAGGATGTTATGCGGCTGAGACTTGCGGCAATCATGTTCGTGGGGGTCACCGCGCTCCTGGGTGCGCCGGCTCTGGCATCGGCGGCCGTAATCGTGTTCGATTTCTCCGATTGCAGCGAGATTTCGGGCCCGCCCGGCTTCCTCTGCCCCAACACGGACTCCACGAAGACCACCCTCACCTATACGCGAAGCGGCCTCAGCATCACGGCCAACGGATACAATACGGCGGGCGGCGGGGCGCACTTGTACGTGAAGCAGGAAGGCTACGGAGAAACCGGTCTCGGGATCGCCGCCGACGTCAACCACGAGATCAACCCGTACTATGTCATCGACTTGAACATGACGGACCTGACGAACCACGGCATCACGAGCGGCATACTAAACCTCGAGAGCGTCCAATCCGGGGAGAGCTACAAAGTGTGTGAGGGTCACGCGCCGGGGAGCGTCGGCACCGTCGACTGCCAGGCGGGATCCGGCGGGTTGAACGACTCGATCGCCATCGACTGGACCAGCGCGAATTATTTGATCGGCATCACCGCTCCCACAGGCAACGTGCTGATCGCGTCGAGCATCGTCGTGACGCCCGAGCCTGCGACCATCGCGCTGTTTGGCGCCGGGGTGGCGGGGCTGGGTTTGATCCGCCGGCCAAAGCGGTTCGGGCGCGCCGCGAAGTAGGCGCCGGGCCGCCTGACGGCCCGGTAACTCCTGACATATCTGGCTTTTGGCCGCTTGACACCGGCGGACCTCGTATTTATAATTCATAACCTCGAATTGATCCCGTGGCGGAAGATCGTCCAGCTCTGGCGATCACAGGGCTGGCCGAAATATCACTACTCGACCGTGACCTACGCGTTGAGCAGGGCCAAGGGCGGGACGCGCCTGGCGTTCACGCAGGAAGGCGTGCCGGACAACGACTACAGGGACAAGCAGCAGGGCTGGAAGACCCATTACTGGCAGAGGATGAAAGCGATGCTGGAACGCTGAGGCCCGGGCGACCCAGGCAGTGCCGCCGGGACCGGCGCTGCGGTCCTATTTGGCTCTCGGCAGAATGTGGTTCTCCACAGCGAACGCCGCGGCCTGCGCTCGATTCCGAAAATTGAGCCGGTGATAGACGGTCCGCAGGTGAGTTTTTACTGTGGATTCGGATAGAAAGAGGTTCGACGCGATCTCTTTATCGCTCAGGCCCTTCGCGACTCCCGAGAGCACATCGATCTCACGTTCCGTGACCCCCTGCAGATGTCCGTTGGTCGTCGCGGGGGTCGCGCCGTTTCCGTTGAACAGTCCATCCATGATGTGCCTCGCCATGACCGGGCTGATCATCGTCTTCCCGGCGTGGACGGCGCGAATCGCGTTCGTCAGATTTGCCGGGGAGATGTCCTTCAGCACGTAGCCGCTGGCGCCTGCCGCCGCGGCTTTGCGGAAGAGTCCGGGGTCGGCAAATGCGGTGAGGATGAGCACCTGGGTCGTTGGGCATTGGTGCTTGATCGCCCGCGTGGCCTCGATCCCGCCTCCCCCCGACGTCAGGAGGTCCATGAGCACCACGTCCGGGGACAGCGCGACGGCCCTTTCCAGCGCGTCCCGGCAGTTCTCCGCTTCACCGACGACCTCGATATCCCGCTCCGGCCGAAACACCGCCTTGAGTCCCATCCGGATCAGGGTATGATCGTCGGCCAGCAGCACGCGAATACCCACAAAGGCTCCCCCCCATTTATAGCCCCGTACAGCGATATTGCCGTCTATGTCCGCTCGTCGAGCGGGATGTGTGCGTGCGTGTGGGCCCTGTCCAGGGATCATCAGTGCCCGAGCGTCGGTCGCTGGTATTGACTTCGATCAATCGATTGGGAGAACGCTAAAGGATGACCACTTGTTATGTCAACTATAGCACAAATGCAGGAATTCTCCTTATGTAAATTAGGTGAAAAACCTGATTCTCTACGAACAAAGGTTCGAATCATCTAGTTCGGACGAACGAGGCCTTCGTCCGAAAAAGGCCCGGAACCATCCTCAGGGATGCGGGGCGCGTCAGCATTGGCCGCAAATTCTACTATCTAAAGATTCCGCAAGCCTTTCGCTCAAACGATTCTCCTGCGGAAGGGTGGGGCGCACAGCAATGCAGAGACTGCGGGTTCTCGTTGTCGACGATACCACCCTGATGCGTCAGGGCATCAGGAGCCTCCTCGAGAAGCGAGAGAACATCGAGTTCGTGGGCGAAGCCTCGAGCGCCCAGGAGGCGGCCGACATGGCGGAAAGCCTTGTGCCGGACGTCATCCTGCTGGATCAGGACATGCCCGGGCTCGACAGCGTGATCGCGATCAGGCTCATCAAGGACCGCCTCCCGAAGACCGAGATCATCGTGCTGGCCGAAGACACCAACGACGAGGAATCGTTTCGGACCCTGGAGGCCGGGGCGACAGGCTATGTGCTCAAGGACATCGATCCGGAGAACCTCCTTCGAGCGATTGAGGGCGTCTGCAACGGCAGGACGCTCATGCATCCGCACATCGCCCGGCAGCTCGTGGAGCGGTTCCGCACGCTGGCGCGGGAGAAGAACGGCAAAGATGGCCTCTACCTCGGCGGTCTCACGACCCGCGAGCTCGAGATCTTGCTGGAAATGACCAGGGGGGCCACCGACCGGGAGATCGCCCGCAAGACCTTTATCAATACGACGACCGTTAAGAGCCACATCCGCTCGATCTTCCGCAAGATCGGCGCGAAGAACCGGACTCAAGCCGTCGTCTACGTGCTCAAGAACGGGCTGGTGCACTAATTGGCTTGATGATCCGGCGATCCTGAGAATGCGGGTGTTCGTCTGCGCGTCCTGGGGGAGGGGGGAAGATCGTGTCTGAGCGTCATGTCACCGTCAAGGCCGGAGGGGATGGGAGTCCGCCCTCGGCGTCGTCGGTCGGGATACCATTCGCGTACAGGTCTTCCATCTGGAGAGTCAAGGGGCTGTACTTTACCGGCACCCCATCCGGGGGGCGGGAACTCTGGTGGATTCTGGGGGCGCACGATCCTGAGACGCCCGGGATCGACAGCGGAGGGGAGCGATGAGACCGAAGATGATGCGGGGAGGAGCGGCGGCACTCGTCCTGGGGCTCGTGCTGATGGCGATTGTCCCGTCCACCAAGGCCCAAGACTACACGGTTGGTCCGGGAGACGCGCTGGATATCTCAGTCCTCGGCGAGTGGAATGCCCCGGCAGTGGTTGACCCGGATGGGAAGATCGTGATCCCGCTCGCGGGCGAGATCCCGGTCGCCGGTCTCACCTTGCCCCAGGTGACCGAGAAGGTCACGGCGGCCCTGAAGCCATTCATCCGGGATCCCCAGGTCATGGTCTCGATCCGTCAGGCGACGAACCGCAAGCAGTTCGTGTACCTCCTCGGCCAGGTCCTCCACCCCGGAGCCTATGAGATCCCCGGCTATGAGGTTCAGAAGCAGTGGACCGTGGCGGAACTCATCGCGGTCGCCGGCGGGCCGCTGCCCGGAGCCGCGCTGCCGAAGGCGATTGTCATGAGAAAAGACACATCGATTCCAGTCGACCTCGAGCAGCTCATCGTCGAGGGGAACGCATCCGCCAACGTGTCCCTGAATGCCGGGGACGTCGTCATCGTGCCCGAATCCAAAAACAAAGTGGTGGTCATGGGCGGGGTCCTGAAGCCGGGCCCGTATCTGTTCAGGGAGGGAGACCACGTCGTCGACGTCATCTCCGCCGCGGGCGGCCCAACGCCGAAGGCGATGCTCTCGAATATCGGTGTGGTCCGGCTGGAAGGCGCGAAGCCTTCTGTGAAACCGGTCAACCTCGACAAGTTCTACAAGTCCGCGGATGCCGCTCAAAATGTGACCCTCCAGGCCGGAGATGTTGTGTACGTGCCGGAGCAGGGCGGAATGGGTTTCGGGGAGCTTCTGGGCTCCCTTAATGGCCTCGCGTACATCTTCCTGTTGCTGCGGTAAGGGGGCCGATCAACATGGAGTTTTGGGCGTATTACCGGATTCTGAAGCGGCGGCGCTGGCTTCTCGTCGCCGCGCTGCTCGCCGCCATCGTGGTGGCGATCGCGGCCAACCGGCCCCAGGTGGGGGATTTTGACTCCTCCGCGAATCTCTCCGTCCCCTCGATGCAGCGGTTCTTCTTCGTCTACGGCACGCAGGGCTCCCAGAACCTCGCCGTCGACCGCACGCCACAGGCGCTGGATCTTGTCCGGGGCCGGGATCTGGCCGAGCGGGTCGTCCAGCGGTTCAATCTCAGCATGCGTCCGGACGAGCTCCAGCGGAGGCTCATCGTCGAGAAGGACCCGACCCTCAACCTCATCCGCGTCTCGGTGTCGGGCAAGACGCCCGCCGAAGCGGTGGGGTTGACGAACGCCGTGGCGGAGACCGCGGCGTCGTATGACCAGGAACTCCAGCGGCGCGAAGCCACGCTGGCCCGAGAGTTCATCGAGAAGCAGGCAGACGGGGTCGCGACGAACCTCCATGCGGCGGAGGACGCCCTCCTCGCCTTCCAGCAGCAGAACGGAGTCGCCCTGGCCTCCCCGGTAAACTCGGAGGTCGCGGGTCTCGAGACTCAGGCCCGGCAGGTGGATCTCTCTCTGGCGGAGATCGACGCGAGGTTGACCGCCGATCGCGCGCAGATGCACTCGCAGGCCGCGACGAGGTCCGACAAGGAGATCACGGACAATCCGATCGCTCAGATCCTGCGCGGGCAGCTCGTGCAGCTGGAGGTGGCGCTGACCTCTGAACTGGCCACACATACGGAGCGATACCCCTCCGTGGTCACGACCAAGGCAAAGATCCAGGCCATCAAAGACCGTTTGAAGGATGAATTGACCAAGGTTGTTTCGACGGAAAAGGTGGCATTCAACCCCATCTACGACGCCATCGCCAAGGACCTGATCAATCTGGAGGCCGAGAAGGTCGCGCTCCAGGCGAAGAGGGAGGGCCTCCGGCAGGGCCTCGTTCGGATGACCCGGGCGTTGCCCGACACCGCCCAAAAGCAAATCGAGCAGTCCCGGCTGGTGAGAAGTGTCGACATCCAAAGCAGGGTCTTCGCCAACCTGCAGGCTCAGGTCACCGATGCAAGGCTCAAGGAGCAGGAAGTGCAGGTCCTCGGGAGCCTGACGGTCGTGGATCAGGCGCGCACGGCGCGCCGGGCCCCGTTCCGAGGTCTGCAGTTTAAGGTCACGCTCGCCTCCGTTCTCGGTGTGTTGGGCGGGGCCGGCCTGGCATTTTTCCTGGAGTACCTCGACGATACGCTCAGGACCCCGGAAAATGCCGAGCGTCTGCTGGGAGTCCCTGCTCTGGTCGCGGTGCCGCTCCACCATCCTCCGTTCGATGAAGCCTACCGGCTGCTTCGGGTCAACGTGGAAGCCAAGAAAGGCGGGAACGGGAGGGGGAAAGGCGGGGGCGGGGGCGGAGGTGTCTTTGTCATCACCGCGTCGAGGCCCCGGGAGGGTTCCTCCACTGTGGTCGCCAACCTGGCGCGCGCCTTCGCCCGGGGGGGCCGGCGCACGATCGTGGTCGATGCGGCACTCAAACAGCCTATCCAGCACGTCAATTTCATGGTGGCGAACTCGAAGGGGCTGACCGATGTGCTGAGAGGGGAGGCCGCGCTCGACGATACGCTCGTCCGGACCACGGTTCCCAACCTCTCGCTGCTCCCCAGCGGTCCCATGCGGCCGGGGGCGGACGAGTTGCTGAGCTCGCAGGCCATGGCAGATGTGCTCACCGAGCTGAGGCAAAGGGCGGAGATCGTCCTGATCGATACGCCCGCCGCGGGCGCCTCCACGGATGCCATCGCCGTGGCCCGGTTTGCGTCCGGAGTCCTGCTCGTGCTCGACGCCAGCCGGCGGGCTCCCCTGGGGGTCGCGGAGCAGGTGAAGAGCCAGCTCGCGCGGGTGGGCGCCAAGGTGTTCGGGCTCGTGGTGACCAAGGTCCGTCCCGATCTCGTCCACAGTTACGTGTTCCAGGCGCACCTCGATGCGCCGCCCAGGCGCCTCCGGCTGCCCGCTCCGCCTTCACTGGCCGTGTCGGTCTCGGGCGCGGTGGTGCTCTTTTTCGCCCTGGGCGTCCTCGTCGGGCTCGCCGTGAAGGCCGCACAGAACTCGGGAGTCCTGCTTTCGATCTGGACGACCGCAGCACAATGGGGAGGTCGCGTTCCTTGAAAATGCTTGAGACGTCGCTCGAACTCAAGATCCAAGGCCGAACCGCCCGGGTCGGTGTCATCGGCCTCGGTTACGTGGGCCTTCCACTGGCGGTCGAGGCCGCGACGGCCGGTTTTTCCGTGCTCGGGGTGGACACCGACGCTGCCAGAGCCGCGGGGGTCAACCGCGGAGAGTCCCACATCGCCGACGTCCATTCCCAGGTGGTCCGGCGCCTTGTCGAAACCGAACGGCTCGCCGCCACGGCAAACTACGATGCCCTCCGCAGCGCCGACGTCCTGATCATCTGCGTCCCGACTCCTCTCACGAAGAGCAAAGAGCCGGATCTCTCGTACGTCGTCGCCGCGGCCAATGCGTGCGTGCCGATATTGCGGCCGGACTGTCTCGTGATCCTGGAAAGCACCACCTATCCTGGGACCACCGTCGAGGTCGTCAAGCCCGCGCTGGAGGCCAGCGGGCTCCGGGCCGGGTCCGACTTTCACCTCGCGTTCTCCCCCGAGCGGATCGATCCGGGCAACAAGACCCACGCGTTCCGGGACATCCCCAAGATCGTGGGCGGGCTAACCCCCGCGTGCACGCGCGCCGCCCAGATGTTCTATGAGCAGATCGTGAAGCGGGTCGTTGTCGTGTCCTCGCCAACGGTCGCCGAGATGGCCAAGGTCTACGAGAACGTCTTCCGCAACGTGAACATCGCGCTCGTGAACGAACTGGCCCTGCTCTGCAACCGCATGGGCGTGGACGTCTGGGAAGTCATCGACGCGGCCGCCACCAAGCCCTACGGCTTCATGCCCTTTTATCCCGGGCCGGGCGTCGGCGGCCACTGCATCCCGGTCGATCCGTACTATCTGTCGGCCAAGGCGCGCGAGTACGACTTCCACGCCCGGTTCATCGAACTGGCCGCCACGGTGAACGACAGCATGCCTTACTATGTCCTCTCCAGGGTCACGGGGGCGCTGGGAGCACGGGGCAAGACGCTGCGCGGGGCCAAGATCCTGGTCTTGGGCGTTGCCTACAAAAAGGACACCGCCGACGCGCGGATGTCGCCTTCCCTCAAGATCATCGAGCTGCTGGGGAAGCCGGGCGCCGTGGTGTCCTACCACGATCCACACATCCCGTCGATCACGCTCACCAACCCTGGAACCATCTCCTCGGTGCCGCTGACCGACGAGGTGCTGTCGGCGGTCGACTGCGTCGTCCTGGCCACCGACCACAGCGACATCGATTACCAGCGACTCCTGGACAAGGCGCCGCTCATCATCGATACGCGAAACCGGCTGCGCGGCAATACCAATTCGCACGTAGTGAGGCTCTGAGGATCGTGGCGGTCGATCTGGCGTCCCCGCGAGAGGGGAGGCTGGCCGAACAGTCGCTCAACAGAACCCCGCTCCTCCTTGCAGCCGGGCTCGGTGCGCTCATTGCATTGGCGGTTGTCCTCGCACCACCTCTACAGGTTGGTCTTGCCTTCCTGAGCGCTGGGATCGCTATCCTGGCATTCTTTAATAGGCGCGCGGCACTGTACCTGATCATCCCGGCGCTCACGCTCTCTCCAGACATATCTGCCTTCGGCGTCCCAGCGCGCCTTGAGGATTTTTTGATGGTCCCCATGACGATCGGATGGCTGGCGAAACTCTGCGTCTTTAGGGAGAGGGAGCGGACCCCCTTGGATCGCCTTCTCCTGGCCTATCTTCTCGTCGGCGTTGCGGCCACGCTCTGGGGAGGGTACCTCGGCACGGCCCACCTCTTTACAGCCGACAAGTATGTTAGTTCTTCCTTTCACCTCTTCAAACGGGTAGAGTTTGTGCTCCTCTTTTTCATTATGGCCGACACTCTTCGCACTACGGTTGAGGTCCAACGTTGCACTTACATCCTCATGGCGTCCATGGTGGGGCTGAGCGCGTTTGGTCTCTCGCAATTTCTCTCAAACGGATACATTGCGGAGGGCCCGCAGGGTTCCCCCGGCCACGAGCCCGGGCTCGCATCAATGCTTAACGTTGTGCTGGCTCTCGCCCTCCTCCCGTCTGCGAGGTCATCTGCCAGGCTGCTACTCAGTGCAGTTATCCTCTTCTCTATTGCCGTGTTGCCGCTCAGCCTGGGGCGGAATTTCCTGGTGGCGACGATGCTCGTCTCATTGTATGTTGGCCTGTTTCAGCAGAGGTGGGTCCTGGCTTTTCTGACAGCGCCCTGGGTCATCGGGTTGGCGCTCTATCCAGGCCATGTCATCCAGCGGCTTGGGACGCTTGCGCATTTGTCCTCATTCACCCATGAATATGGAACGCAGGCGGTGCAAGGGGCCTCGGTTTTCTACAGACTTCAGGCGCCGGAGACCTTCAGTCTTCTCGCTCTCGGCCGGTCTCCGGTTTTGGGATTCGGTCCGGGGAGCGTGCCCCTTGGATTCATAGACAGTGAGTACGTTATCCAGATTTTCTACACAGGCCTGGTGGGGCTGGCGATTTTCCTCCTCCTCACAACGCGGCTCTTTGGCCTGACCCGTCGCACCTTGGAGGTTGCCCGAGACCCTGTTCATGTCGGTTTGGTGCGCGGTTTCCAGCTGGCCCTCGCTTCCTACATGATTTCCAGCATCTTCAACGCCTCTCTGTCGGCGACACGGACGGGTGGCCCGTTCTTTGTGATCGCCGGCCTGATCGCAGTCCTCTACAGATCGCTTACCCAGTCAACGCGAGAAGCCTCGAGCGGCGCACCCTTGTCGACGCAGAAGCTCTTTCCCCCACCACCGAGGCGGCTGAGCTTACGATGGGCACTGCGGTAATCGGCGAAGGGGGAAAGGTACACGTGGCGCAAGCGACGGTAGAGATGGTCATTGAGGGGGGGCATCGCCCGGCGCTCGTGCAGGGTTTGCGCGAGCTCTGGGCGTTCCGAGAAGTGATTTGGGCCTTCGCCGAGCGCGATACGCGTCTCAAGTACAAGCAGGCCGCTCTTGGCGTTGCGTGGGCAGCTATTCAGCCCCTGGCTTTCCTGGCTATCTTCTTCATCGTCTTTGGGCATGTTGCCAGGGTGTCGGGAGGCGGCGTTTCCTATCCGGCGTTTGCGCTCGCCGCGCTTGTACCGTGGTTCTTCGTGCAGACTGCTGTATCTTTCGGCGCTCAATCGCTCCTCATGGACGCTGCGCTTGTGCGGAAGGTCTACTTTCCCAGGGAGGCCCCAATCCTCGGTGCGGTATTGAGCGCCGGTCTCGACTTTGCTATCGGGCTTGGGTTGCTGCTCGTTCTGGGACCGGTCCTCGGAACCCGGGTGTCCTGGACGGTGCTGTTTGCGGTGCCGCTATGGCTGATTCTAGCTGTGCTGGCATCCGGAACCGCGCTGACGCTCGGGGCTCTCAACGTCTATTACAGAGATTTCCGGTATGCGCTGCCTCTTATCCTGCAGCTCTGGATGTTTGCGAGCCCGGTAGCTTACCCACTTAGCGCGGTGCCGGAAAGATGGAAGGCTGTATATATCCTAGTTAATCCTCTCACGGGAATCCTCGACAGTTTTCGGCGGACGGTAGCGGAAGGGCAGCCCCCTGATCTCCGCCTTGTGGCCATCAGTGCTGGAGTGGCGTGCGTGATCGCCTATGGAGGATATTGGGTGTTCAAACGTATGGAACCTGGATTCGCCGAAACGATCTGAGACGATGGCCTGGGCCGTAAAGTTCGAAGAAGTCAGCAAGCGCTACCGCCGCGGGGGCGCGAGTTATGGGTCTCTGCGCGACGACCTTGCGCAGTTCGGCCGTAAAGCAGCGGCACTGCTCCACGGTGGAACGGTCGAGCCGAGAGGTACGCTCGCGCTGGACCGTGTCTCTCTTGAGGTTGGGGAGGGAGAAGCCTTTGCGATCATTGGTCCGAACGGGGCGGGGAAGACGACAATACTCAAGCTGCTCACGCGGATTTCCTACCCGACCGAAGGCCGCGTTCGTGTGCGAGGGCGAGTGGGGGCCCTCATCGAGGTGGGCTCCGGGATCCACCCTGAACTCACCGGCCGCGAGAATATTTGGCTGTACGGGCGCATCATGGGGATGTCTCGGCGCGATATTTCCCGCAGGTTCGACGAGATCGTGGGTTTCTCTGAACTGGCTCATGCGCTCGATACGCAAGTCAAGGCATATTCGACCGGGATGCAGCTCCGCCTTGGATTTGCCATTGCCAGCCATCTTGACCCTGACGTCTTCGTTGTGGACGAGGCACTGGCCGTTGGAGACGCAGGGTTTCAGGCCAAGTGCGTAGACCGGATGATGCGTCTTATTCGCGACGGCAAAACGCTATTGTTTGTCTCCCACAATCTTCCAGCGGTGGAGGGTCTGTGCCGCAATGCGCTGTTTCTCCACAACGGCCATATCGTGACTATAGGAGCAGCCAGGGATGTGCTCAGGATGTACCTAGACTGGAATGATCGGCAAATGTTTGACCGAGGACGCAGCCAGTCCTTCGCCTCCAATGACGCCGCGTCTGTCGAGGTTGCGGGTGTCTCGTGCCACGGCGCGGACGGTCAGGAACGATACGAGTTCACATCTGACGATCCGTTAGAGATTCGTATCCGGTTGCGCGCTCGGCAAACTGTTCACAGTCCGCACATCAATCTCGGGATCACGGACGGGCGCCCCGGCCTCCTGATTCACTGTTCCACCCTTCTCTTAGGCCAAGCGCCAGAGCGTGTCACGGGTGAATGGACCGCAACATGCAAGATTGAGAAGCTCAATCTAATGCCTCGCTTGTATCGAGTTTGGTGTGATGTGTACTCAGAGCACGGACACGGGGTTTTGTGTGACTGGCGGGAAGTTGCAGTGTTTAGAATAGTCGAGCCTTTGGGAAAATCAAGACTCAACGGGAAACTGGCTGTAACTTTTGAGGCCCTCTATGGAGCGGTGAGGAGTGATTATCAGTGGACGCACACCCTCCGGTGAGAGGTCGTGGAGGAGCATTGATGGCCAAGGCCCTTAGCTCGTCTCAAGACCCCGAACCCAACAACCTGGCTGGGCTTGTGCAAGCCTGGTCGTCACTGAGATTTGCTGTTCACGTTGCGCTACGAGGATATATCAGGCATACACCGCTTGCAAAAGGCAGAGCATATCTCTATGCGCATTATGTAGATCCTTACTTTGCTCGGTACTCGATTGATTTTGCGGCTCCAACGGTTTTCGGAAGCAAGGTGGCGGGTAATACGAGGGACATCGTGCAGCGGGAAATCTACACCTTCGGCGTCTACGATCCCCATCTTACAGACTGGATAAGGCGCTCCCTTGCGCCGGGAGATACCTTCATTGATGTCGGAGCCAATATCGGTTACTTCACGTTACTCGCCTCAAAGCTGGTCGGAGATTCCGGGGAGGTAGTAGCCATAGAACCGTCTCCGAGAATCTTCGGTTTCTTGCAGAGAAACCTGGCTCTCAACAATGCCACAAACGTCCACACCGTGAACGCGGCAGTCTCTGATTCTGAGGGTGTGGTGAAGCTCTTTCGCGGGTTCGACGAAAATATCGGACAAACAGGGATCGTTGAAAGCCCATATGGCACAAAGATGGAGTGCGAGTGCGAGGTCGACGCTTCGCCTCTCGGTGAGATCTGTCCCGAGAAGATGCGTCACGCCCGCCTGATCAAAATCGATGTCCAAGGCGCTGAGTGGTCTGTAGCGGCAGGAATGCGCCCACTGTTCGACTCATGCCATGAGAGCCTAGAGATCGTTATTGAGGTACATCCTGGAATCTTGGCTCTACAGGGGAGGCGCTCCGACGATCTCCTGAGGATATTTCGAGATGCTGGGTTTTTCGCGTATAAGTTGGAGAAATGCGGGCCATGGGTGCGAAGTCGTCCGGCTGATCACGTCACAAAGCGACCAGTACAGCTTCGGGATTCGATTCAAGATGAGACCCATATTGTGTTCTCACGGAAGGATTCAGATTGCCTCTAGTCAACGCCCCCTCCCAGTTGATTTGCCCCGCCGTA
>DATHLI010000340.1:0-3880 GCA_035488355.1 bacterium
GGAACTGGAGGAGGGCTCGCGCCTCATCTACCGCAACCCGGACTTCAACACCTACGGCTTCCTCAACGTTCGGGACGCCTTTGCGAGGCAGTACCCGGGCACGGTGGACCGGGTGCTCCGGGCGTACGAACGGACCCGCCGATGGGCCATCGCCCACCCCGGCGAGACGGCGCAGATCCTGGCGACCCAAGCCAAGATCTCCCTCGATGTGGCGAGGCTGGAGCTCCGGCGCAACGATTTTCGCAACCCGGTCCCCGGAGCCGAGCACCTCAAGGCCCTCACGGCCGCGTCCGAGATCCTGGTGGCCGAGCATCTCGCCGCTCCCGGCGCCGACGTGCCGGCGGCGGTCAAGCAGGTGGTCGACGGACACTTCGCCAGAGGGGTCGTCGGCAAATGAGGACCGGCTGGCGCCGCCGGATCTCTTCCTATGTCCTGCCGGCCCTGATCCTGGCCGGCTGGGAGGTGGCGACACGCCTCGGCGTCTTTCCGGCCCACGTCCTCCCGGCGCCCTCGACCGTGCTGCAGACCCTCTACTTGGAAGCCCGCACCGGTGAACTCTGGGCGCACATCGCGGCCAGCACCTGGCGCGTGCTCGCGGGCTTCGCCATCGGCACCGCCATAGCGGTGGCCCTGGGCGCCGTGGTCGGGCTGAGCCGGGGAATGGAGGCGTTCCTCGACCCCACGCTGCAGGCGATCCGCTCGATCCCCACCCTGGGCTGGGTGCCCCTGCTCCTGCTGTGGATGGGCATCGGCGAGGCGCCCAAGTTGACGCTGATCGCGGTCGGCGCGTTCTTCCCGACCTACGTCGCCACCACGAGCGGCATCCGCGGGGTCGACCGCAAGCTGGTCGAAGTGGGTGACGTCTACGGCTTCAACAGAATCGCCCTGGCCCGCCGCATCATCCTGCCCGGCGCCCTGCCGTCCATCCTGGTCGGGCTGCGCACCGGCATGGGCGTCGCCTGGCTCTTTGTCGTCGCCGCCGAACTCATCGCCGCCAGCCGGGGCATCGGCTTCATGCTGACCGATGGACGGGAAAATTCCCGCGCCGACCTGATCCTCGGCGCCATTGTGCTTCTGGCCTTGCTCGGCAAGCTCAGCGACGGGTTCTTGAAATTGCTCGAGCGCCGCCTGCTCTACTGGCGTGACTCGTTCGCGGGGGAAAGCGCCGCCACGATCGGTCCCACGGCCGGCCCCCGCAGGACAGAGGTGAGTGTATGAGCATCCCGGCCGGCTCCCTTACAGTCGACCAGCTCTACAAGTCCTTCGGCAGCCTGGGCGTCCTCGCCGGCATCGGCGCGCGCATCGAGCCCGGCGAGATCGTCTCCCTGGTCGGCCCCAGCGGCTGCGGCAAATCGACCCTGCTCCGTCTGATCGCCGGCCTCGACCGTCCCGACTCGGGCAGCCTCCATCTCGACGGCCAGGCGATTACCGGCCCGAGCCCGCGGGTCGGGGTCATCTTCCAGGAACCCCGGCTGCTGCCCTGGCTCACCGTCGCGCAGAACGTGGCCTTCGGCCTGCCCCGCGGAAAGCCGAACGCACGGGTGGCGGCCCTGCTGCGGGCCGTCGGCCTCGAGGAATTCGCCGGCGCCCTGCCTCGTGAGCTCTCGGGGGGCATGGCCCAGCGCGTGGCCATCGCCCGGGCGCTCGCACCCGGGCCCGAGGTGCTGCTGCTCGACGAGCCCTTCTCGTCGGTTGACGCCTTCACCCGCATGCACCTGCAGGACCTGCTGCTCGCCATCTGGCGGCAGGAGGGCGCGACGATGCTCCTGGTCACCCACGAGATCGACGAGGCGCTCTACCTGAGCGACCGCATCCTGGTGCTGAGCGCCCGGCCGGCCCGCCGCCGCGTCGAAGTGGCCGTCGACGTGGCCCGGCCCCGGGACCGCCGCTCGCCCCAACTCGCCAGGCTCAAGGCCGGCGTGCTGACCGAGCTCTACCACGAGATCGGCGGGGCCTGGGAGTGGGCCGGTTTCCGGCAACGTCCAGAGGTCGCCGCGATCGCGAATTGACATCCTCCCGCCTGCCCCGTACGATAGCGACGCCAACAACGTCAACGCGATCTGCCCGGTGCTGTTAGCCAACGCGTGAACTCCCGATCCGACAGCGCGACAACCGGTCCCCAGGACGTCTCGGGGTTCCATTACGGGTGGGTTGTTGCGGCCGCCCTGGCCGTCTCGGAGACGATCTCCTGGGGGATCCTGTACTACAGCTTCCCGGTGTTCCTCCGAGCCATGGAGACCGACCTCGGGGTCTCCCAGGTCGCGATCACCGGCGCCCTCTCGGCGGCCCTGGGGGTATCGGCGCTTGCCGCCGTGCCGGTCGGGTGGTGGCTGGACCGCCGCGGACCGCGCGCCCTCATGACGACCGGCTCGTGCCTGGCGACCGCGATCCTGTTTGCGTGGTCGCGGGTGGGCGGCCTCGGCGGACTCTACGCCGTCTGGTGCACGATGGGCCTTGCCATGGCGATGACGCTGTACGAGCCGGCGTTCGCCGCGGTGGTCCAGTGGTTCCCCTCGCACCGCGACCGCGCACTGCTCATCGTGACGCTCGTCGCCGGGCTGGCCAGCACGATCTTCATGCCGGTCGCCGCGTGGCTGCTCGTGCGATTTGGGTGGCGAACAGCCGTCCAGGCGCTGGCGGCGCTCCTGGCCGCGACCACCATCCCTATCCATGCGCTGGTGCTCCGGCCCGCCCCTCGGGGCCACGCGCCGGGCCGTCCGGACGGACAGCCGGGCAGATCGGGAGCCACACTGCGTGCCGCGCTCGCGACGGGGGCGTTCTGGATCCTGGCGATTGCCTTTGGCGTCAGCAGTTTCATTTCGGTGGCGGTCAGCGTGCACGGCATCCCCTTCCTGACGCAGCACGGATACCCGGCAGGCCGCGCCGCGGCGCTGATCGGCTGGATGGGGGCCATGCAATTGCCGGGGCGGCTCTGCTTTGTTCCGGTCGCGCGATGGTGGGGCGCGGCGAGGGCCACCGCGTCGATTTTCCTCGCCCAGAGCGCCGGCATGGCGCTGCTCGCCATGGCGGTCCGCTTTTCCAGCCTGGTGCCGGTGCTCCTGCTCCTCGGGGCGGCAAACGGCATGTCCACGCTGGCGCGGGCCACCACAGTGGCCGAGGTCTTCGGGCGGCGGTCCTACGGCAGCGTCAACGGCGCCATCGGACTGGGGGCCAGCGCCGCCCGTGCCCTGGGTCCCGTTGGAACGTCGCTGCTCGTCTCCTGGATCGGCAGCTACGAACGCGCATTCCTGGTGCTGGCGAGCGCCATTGCGCTCGCGGGCATCGCGCTGGTCTTCGGTGAGATCCCCACAGCGGAGCCCGGCGGAGGCGGAGGAGACCCGTGAGCACCGAGAGTTCGCTGTTCCGGCTGCTGGAGGACCTGGCCGCGTTCGGGCTGGACAACGACGCCCGCGAAACGGAACGGGCCAGGCGGATGCTGAACATCACGCCGGAGACCGGCCGTTTCCTGGCGATCCTGGTGCGCGCCGCGGGCGCGCGGCGCCTCCTGGAAATCGGCACCTCGAACGGGTACTCGACGATCTGGCTCGCGTGGGCGGCCCAGGACACCGGCGGCCGCGTGACCACGATCGAGCGGGCTCCCGACAAGATCGCGATGGCCCGGTCCAACCTCGCGCGCGCGGGCCTGGCGGACCGGGTCACCGTGTGCGAGGGCGACGCCCACGATGCGCTGCGGGCGCAGAGCGGCCTGTTCGATTTCGTCTTCCTGGACGCCGACCGCCCCAGTTACCTCGCATACCTCCCCGTGCTCCTCTCGGGGCTCAAGCCCGGCGGCCTCCTGGTGACGGACAACGTGGTGTCTCACGCGCACGAGCTGGAGGAATTCCTCGCCCGCGTGCGGAGCGATCCCTCACTCGAGACT
>DATHLI010000341.1:0-6881 GCA_035488355.1 bacterium
TCGGCCTGTACCTCCCCCTCGCCGGCTTCGTCGTCTTTGCGCTGTTCCCGTTCTACTGGATGCTGATCACGTCGCTCAAGCCCAACCAGGAACTGTATAACCCGCAGATCATGCCGCTCGTCGTGCACCACCCCACCCTCAGGCACTATGCAGATCTGCTCACCCAGACCCAGTTCCTCCGGTGGACGTACAACACGATGGCCGTGGCCGTCGTCTCGACCGCCGCGTCCCTCGTCCTGGGCGTCATGGCGGCGTACCCGCTGGCGCGGATGCGCTTCCCCGGCGCGGCGGTACTCGCGGTCGGCATCGCGACCACGTACCTCGTTCCGCAGACGCTCCTCTTCATCCCGATGGCCGACATCATTGACCGGCTCGGTCTCGGCGACTCGCTCGGCTCGGTGATGCTGACGTACCCGACGCTCCTCGTTCCGTTCTGCGCGTGGCTCCTGATGGGGTACTTCAAGAGCGTGCCGCGCGAGCTCGAGGAGGCGGCGCGGATCGACGGCGCGAGCCGGTGGCAGGCGATGGTCCGGGTCGTGCTGCCCATCAGCACGCCGGGCCTGCTGTCGGCGGGCATCTTCGCGTTCACGCTCTCGCAGAACGAGTTCCTGTACGCGCTGATCTTCCTGACGAAGACGTCGGTGCGCACCGTGCCGGTGGGCGCGATCGCGGAGTTGATCAGGGGCGACGTGTTCTACTGGGGGCAATTGATGGCCGCGGCGCTGCTCGGCTGCGTCCCGGTCGCGTTCATCTACTCGTTCTTCGTCGAGCACTACGTCGGGGGGCTGACCTCGGGCTCGGTCAAGACCTGACCCGGCTGTCTCGCGGCGCCAGTAGACCACTGGACGACCGGAGAGCCAAGGCCGCCTGAATTAGAGCCCCGGCCGGAAGGGGAACACCTCGAGGATCCAGGCGTTGAACCGGAACACCAGGTCGAAGAGCAGCGCCCCGCCCATGGCGACGAGGAAGACGCCACTGGCCGTCTGGATGGCGCGCCCGTAACGGCTCACCACACGCAGCGCGTTGAACGCCGTCGTCAGGAGGACCGCGGCGGCGAGGAAGGGCGCCCCCAATCCGAGGGAGTAGGCGAAGAGCAGGAGCGCGCCGTCGGCGGCGCGCTGAGTCGTCGCCGCCAGGGTGAGGACCGCGGCCAGCACGGGCCCCACGCACGGCGTCCAGGCGAACCCGAACGCCATCCCGACCGGAAAGGCGCCCATGACGGTCGCCGGCCGCCGGGGGAACTGCATCCGGAGTTCGCGCTCGAGCGCGGGAAGCCTGATCACTCCGAGCATCGACAGGCCCAGCAGGATGACGATCACCCCGCCGATCCGGCTGAGCAGCAGCCGGTTGTCGAGGACGAAGGCCCCGAAAAACGATGCCGACGCACCCAGGCCGGTGAAGATCACTGAGAAGCCCAGGACGAATGCCGCGGTCGCCAGCGCCACCCGTCCCATCTGCCGGCGGCGCTCGGCGGGCCGGAGATCCGTGAGCGAGACGCCGGAGATGAACGAAAGGTACCCAGGAATCAGCGGAACGACGCAGGGGGAGAAGAATCCGAGCACCCCGGCGGCAAATGCGATGGCAAGGTTGATGTGTTCCATCAGCATATCATGACGGCCGGCCTGGGGCAGGACATCGGTTTGTGTGGGCGGCGTTACTTCCGGACGAGTGACTTAATGGTAGAAACAAGTTCGTCTTCGCTCGCGGGGCCATAACCGGCATGAAGGAGCTTCCCATCCCTGGCGATCACCGCCCAGAACGGCTGATACGTGAACCCGTACGACTTCGCCACCTTCCCATCGGGATCATACGCATTGGGGAAGGTCAGCCGATGCCGCCGGGCAAACGCCTGGCACGCCTCCTTCTTGTCGAGGAGGCCAATGCCGGCGAAGGCGACTCCGCTTCCCTTCCACCGCTGGTACGTACGCTCCCACCCGGGGGCGTCGGCGTTGCAGATGGGTCACCAGGGAGCCCAAAACAACAGAACGATGGGCGCGCCTTTGAAGTTTGACAGGCTGAGGTGCCCGCCGTCCAGCCGTTCAAGGGTGAACGCGGGAGCGAGGGCGGGGGCTGCATCCGTCGGGGCGGAGACCATCGCGGCGGCTGCCACGATCGCGACCGCGAGGCCGATCTTCCCCACGATGCCTCGGGCGCTCCTCCCGCGCCGTGCCCTGCGCCGTCGACGCCTTAGAAGCAGGTGAACGCCGTGGACACCACGGTCACGCCCGCCGGCACCGGCGCGGCCAGCGTGGTGGGGGCCGCGAGGTTGACCGCGAACACCCCGGACCCCACTTCCACGAACTGGAGGGGCGGCTGGAGCCCGCCGCCGGCAACCGGTGTCGACGCGACCGTGGTAGGAACGCACGTCCTCACGTTCCTCTCGACCGGGATGATCATCGGAGCCGAGGCGGGGCCGACGGTGGTGAAGGACGGCAGGACAGCCACGATGGCGCCGTTCTGCGAGCAGATGGTGGCGTGGACCTGATTGGTCACCAGTATGGGAGCCGCCTGGGGCCCCACGGCCCGGACCAGCGTCGTGTACCCGGGTGCGCACGTCAGCGTCTGACCGTGGGCGACGATTGGAGTCCCGAGAATGGCGATCGCCGCAGCGATGCCCAGCATCATGACCTGCCCGCCTCTCACATGTCCCATGACACAGTCCCTCCCTGGTGGAACTCGTCCCTTTGCATCCCTTCTATTTATCTTACATGATGCTCACGCTGATGTCATTGATCCGTCACCCCCCATTCTGAGCCCCGCGGTCAAAGAACCGGTGAACGCGTTGTGAAGATCCGGTGAATTTCACGCACTCTCCTTCAGGGGCCCCGAGGGTACCGATGTCAAGGGAGAACGTGCGGCCCGCGGCGAAAAGGCACGCCATGCACGCGCAGACCAGCCGGGAGCCGGCGATCTCGCTGCACGAGGTCACCAAGCGGTTCCGGACGCCGAGCCGGACGTTCTACACGGCGGTCCGCGATCTCTCGCTGACGGTGGCGCGCGGCGAGTTCTGCGCGATCGTCGGTCCGACCGGATCCGGCAAATCGACCACGCTGAGCCTGATCGCCGGGCTCGAAGCGCCGAGCCGGGGCCGGGTGCTCGTGCTCGGCGAGCCCGTGGCCGGGGTCAGCCGCCACGCCGGCTACATGTTCCAGACCGATGCGGTCTTTCCATGGAAGAACGTGCTGGACAACGTCGCCGCCGGGCCGATCTACCGCGGGGTGTCGCGGGAGGAGGCGCGCCGGCGGGCGCGCGACTGGGTCGCGCGCGTGGGGCTGGCGGGATTCGAGGACCGCTACCCCAGCCAGCTCAGCGGCGGGATGCGCAAGCGGGTCGCCCTGGCCCAGAGCCTGATCAACGAACCGGAGATCTTGTTGATGGACGAGCCGTTCGCGGCGCTGGACGTGCAGACGCGCACGCTGATGGAGAACGAGCTGCTGGAGTTGTGGTCGCTGACCTCGGCGTCCGTGGTGTTCGTCACCCACGATCTGGAGGAAGCCATCTCGCTGGCGGACCGGGTCCTGGTGTTCACGGCGGCGCCGGCGACGCTGAAGAGCGCGTACCCGATCGATCTGCCGCGCCCCCGGAACGTGACGGAGATCCGCTTCGATCCGCGATTCACGCGCTTTTACGAGCTCATCTGGGAGGACCTGCGCAGCGAGGTTGTCGTCGCCTATGAGCGTACTACAAAAGGCGCCACCGCCTGACCTCTCCGCCACCGCCCTGGTCGGCGAGGAGCTGGCCGCGGAGGCGCGCGATCAGCGGCGGCACCGGCTGGAGCGGATCCTTCAGGTGGCGGTGTTCGTCGTGATCGTGGGCGGGTGGGAGGGCAGCGTGCGGCTGGGGTGGGTGGATCCGTTCTACTTAGGCCAGCCGTCCGGGATCGCGGCCACCATCTGGCGCTGGGTGACCCGCGGCACCTCCCAGGGGCCGCTGTGGCAGCACGTCGTCGTGACGGTGGAAGAGACCGTGATGGCGTTCGCCATCGGCGTGGTGATCGGCGTGATCGCGGGGTTCGCCCTCGGACTGAACCGGACGCTCGCCGCGGTCTTCGGCCCCTACGTGCGGATCGGGAACGCGATCCCCAGGGTCATCCTCGGGTCGATCTTCATCATCTGGCTCGGACTGGGCATGGCCAGCAAGGTGGCCCTCGGCGTGACCCTGACCTTTTTCATTGTGTTCTTCAACGCGTTTCAAGGCGTGCGCGAGGTCGATCTCAACCTGGTCAACAACGCGCGGATCCTCGGGGCGGGCCGGTGGCGGCTGGCGTTCGACGTGATGTTCCGGTCGGCCCTCGGATGGATCACGAGCAGCCTGCACACGAGCTTCGGCTTCGCCCTGGTGGGGGCGGTGGTGGGCGAGTTTCTCGGAGCCACCCGCGGCCTCGGCTACCTCGTGGCAGCCGCGCAGGGCGCGTTCAATACCAACGGCGTCTTCGCGGCGATGGTGATCCTTTCCGTCGTGGCGCTGATCGCGGACGCCCTCGTCACCCGGCTGGAGATCCGGCTGACCCCGTGGAGGCCGGCCGCCCAGCGGCCGGGGCCGTGAGCGGTGTGAGGGATATCCGAGAGCGCTGATCGAAGCATGGGAGTAGAGCCAAGATGAGGGAGGGTGCTGAATGCGGAGAGTTCGGATGTGGACGGTACTGCTGCTGAGCGTCCTGCTCCTTGGGGTCGGGGCCGCCGGCCCCGTGGGTGCGCAGGCCCCACCGAAGATGAGCATCATGGTCGGGGGGCTGGAAAAGATCATCTACCTGCCCGCGATGCTCACGCAGCGTCTCGGCTACTTCAAGGACGCCGGGGTGGACGTGACCCTGTACAACGAGGAGACCGGCCAGTCGGCCGAGGAGGAGATGATCGCGGGACGGGTCGACGGCGTGGTGGGATTCTACGACCACACGATCGACCTGCAGGCGAAGGGCAAGATCCTGGAGGCGGTGGTCATCCTCGACCGCGTGCCGGGAGAGGCCCTGGTCGTCTCCGAGCGGTCGCGCATCAAGTCGCTGGCGGACCTGAGAGGCAAGAAGATCGGCGTCACCGGGCTCGGATCCTCAACGAACTTCCTCGCCTCGTTCCTCGTGACGAAGGGCGGCGGCGACCGCACCCAGTACACGCCGCTGGCCGTCGGCGCCGGCACCACGCTGATCGCCGCCATACAGACGAACCGAATCGACGCCGCGGTCACGACCGAGCCCACCGTGTCCCGGCTGCAGAAGATGGGGGTGGCGCACGTGCTGGTCGATATGCGCACCGCGGCGGGCACGCGGGGCGCGCTGGGCGGCACCTACCCGGCGGCGTGCCTGTACATGCAGACCGACTTTGTGAACCGTCACAAGGAGGCGGTGCAGCGGACCGTGTCCGCGTTCGTCAGGGCGCTGGGGTATCTGCAGTCCCATACGCCGGCCGCGGTGGCGGCGAACATGCCCGAGGACTACTACGTGGGCGACAAGCCGCTCTATCTCGCGGCGCTCGCGGCGAGCATGAACATGTTCAACCCGACGGGGCAGATGCCGCCGGACGGTCCGCCGACGGTGCTCAAGGTGCTGGCGTCGTTCGAGACGGACATGGATCCCAGCAAGATCGACCTCAGGAAGACCTACACGGATGAGTTCGTGCTCGCCGCCAAGATGCACCAGTAGTCGGGGAACGGGGCCGGCGGGACTCCGGGGCGCAGGGAGGACTTGCTTCTCTGCGCCCCTTCCTCATGTTTTCTGGCCGCACGGGGGGAGCTGAATCGTGATCGGGGCATCGTAGTCGCGGAAGTCCGCGGTCATCATGGGGGTGGGAAATGCGCGGCACGGTCGTTGTCCTGGTTGCACCCAGGCAGACAGAACTGCGGGCCTACGACGTGGCGGGCCCCGGGCCCGGCGAGGTGCTGCTGGAAGTGGTGCGCGCCAACGTCTGCGGCTCGGAGCTCCACATCTGGCGCGGGCACCACCCGACGGTCAAGATGGGGAGCGTGCTTGGCCACGAGATGTTGGGGCGCGTTCTCGCCCTCGGGGCGGGGGTCGACACGGACTACGCCGGCGCGCCGCTCCGCCCCGGAGACCGGGTTGTCTGCGCGTATTTCATTACCTGCCGGAAGTGTCCGGCGTGCCAGGCCGGGCGGTTCAACCTGTGCGTCAACTGCTATCGCCACTGGTCCCGGCCGGCCGACACCCCGCCGCATTTTCATGGGGCGTTTGGGACGCACTATTACGTCCATCCCGACCAGTACGTCTACCGTGTGCCGGACGAGATCCCGGATGCCGCGGCGGCCAGCGCGAACTGCGCGCTGTCGGAGCTCCTGTTCTCGCTCGATCAGGCCGGGGTCGTCTCGGGGGAGCAGGTGGTCGTGCAGGGGGCCGGCGGCCTCGGGCTCTGCGCGCTCGCGGTGGCGAAGGCGCGCGGCGCGCGGACGATCGTCATCGACGGGGTGCCGGGACGGCTGGAGCTGGCGCACCGGTTTGGCGCCGATGTGGTGATCGACTTCCGCGAGCACGACACGCCCGAGGAGCGGTCGGCCCGGGTCGCCGCGCTCACCGCTGGGATGGGCGCCGACGTGGCGGTTGAGGTCACCGGCGTTCCGGCGGCGTTCGCCGAGTCCATCCACCTCGTCCGGCCCGGCGGGCGGGTCGTCGAGTTGGGGAACATCTCCCCCGGTCACCTGACGCCGTTCGACCCCGGCACGCTGACCCGCCGAGGCGTGCAGATCCTGCCTGCGATCCGCTACCACCCCTGGTATCTCAAGCGCGCCCTCGACTTCCTCGCGGCCACCCGCGGACGGTATCCGTTCGAGGCGCTGCTCGACGCGGAGTACCCGTTGCGCGACGTGGGCAGGGCGCTCGAGGATTCGGACCAGCGCAAGGTGACGCGGGCGTCGCTCGTGATGGGCCGGTGACGCCT
>DATHLI010000342.1:0-4108 GCA_035488355.1 bacterium
CTGGGGCCGGCAGCCGGATGCCGTAGCGGGCGGCGAGTTTCTCGGCGATGTCGAGATACCGGTCCTGGTCGGGGAGCAGAAACGGGACGTGGACCCCGAACCGGTCGGCCAGTGAGAGCTTCTCCTGCACGGTCTCATCGAGATGCACATCGTCATCGCCGTCGGTCGCCGGGCCGCGCCGATCGCTGAAGCGCTCGCGCACGAGGTGCCGGCGGTTGCTGGTCGCATACAGGACCACGTTGTCGGGACGGGGTTCCAGGCTCCCCTCCAGGGCGGCCTTGAGGGCCTTGTACTGTGTTTCGTGCTCCTCGAACGACAGGTCGTCGACGAAGAGAATGAACCGCTCGCGCCGGCCGGCGAGCGGGGCGATGATCTTGGAGTACGCTCCCAGGTGTTCCTTGGAGACCTCGATCAGCCGGAGCCCCTCGGTGTGAAACTCGGAGAGCAAGGCCTTCACCGTCGAGGACTTCCCCGTCCCCCGGTCCCCGTACAGCAGCACGTTGTTGGCGGGCATTCCCGAGACGAATTGACGGGTGTTGTCCAGCACCGGCCGGCGCTCCAGGTCGTAGCCCACGAGATCGCTCAACCGGACGGGATCCGGGTTCGGCACACCCTCCAGGCAGCCTTCGCCGTCCCCCCGGTGGACCCACCGGAACGCGCGGTAGCGGCCGAAGATCCCGACCCCATTGGCGGCAAAGTAAGCGGCGAGGTCCCGGACGAGCGCGCCCCAGTCGCGGGTTCCGGCAACGCGCTCCATCATCAGGCTCCGCGCCGACCGCGCGCCGGATGTCTCGAGGGGCCGGAACCCCTCCCAGGCGACCGGGTCCGTTCCGGTCACGCGGCCCACGGCGGGGGCGAGCAGGGCCCCATCGATGCGGGCGCATCGTTGGAGCGCCGAGAGGTCCGCCCGGGTCTGCGCCAGGAGCGCCGGGCCGATCGCGGACACCGGGACGCGCTCCGCCTTGCGGCTGAACGGGTTCTCGTCGTCGAGCAGGCGCCGCAGCAGGTGGTGCTGCCAGGCATCGCCGGCGGGAGGCTCGCTGGCCAGTTCGATCTCCGCGGCGAGGGCGGCGAACAGCCGCCCGTACGACGCGGCAAGACGGGAGGGGTCGGACGGGGGCGCGGCGAGCCCTTCGAGGAGATCGAGCCAGAGGCGCCCCACGTCATCGTCGAGCACGCCGCGCAGCACGCCCAGCGACGCCGCCGCGGCGCGCGCCTCATCGTATACGCTTCGCGGTCCCGTCATGCCCGCAGCGCTTCCGGCGGGTGGGCCGGCTCGAACGTGGGCAGGGTGGGGCGGACGAGATCCACGTACTTCATCCCGGCGCCGGTGTTGAACAGGACCACCCGCTCATCCGCGGCGACGAGCCGGTCGCGCACCAGCGCCTTGAGCGCGCTGTAGGTCGCCGCCCCCTCGGGACAGGCGAACAACCCCTCGGCGCCGGCCAGCTCGCGCATGTCGGCCAGGATCTCCTCATCCGTGACCGCGTAGGAGGTGCCCCCGCTCTCCCGGACCGCCTGGAGGATCAGGTAGTCTCCGATCGCCTCGGGAACGCGCAGGCCCGCGGCGACGGTCCGCGCGTCCTGCCACGGCTCCGCGTGCTCGCGCCCCTCCCGGTGCGCCCGGACCATCGGAGCGCATCCCGCCGCCTGCACGATGACCATGCGGGGACGGTGCGATCCGATCCACCCCAGCGCCTCGAGCTCCTCGAAGGCCTTCCACATCCCGACGATGCCCGTCCCGCCGCCGGTCGGGTAGATGATCACGTCCGGCAGGCTCCACCCACATTGCTCGGCCAGCTCGTACCCCATCGTCTTCTTGCCCTCGACGCGGTAGGGCTCCTTGAGGGTCGACATGTCAAACCAGCCCTGCTCGCGCCCCCGCGCTCGAAGGCTCCGGCCGGCGTCATTGATCAACCCGCGGATGAGAAAGGTGTGCGCGCCACAGACATCGCACTCGACCTGGTTCACGTGCGGAACGTCGGCCGGCATGACCAGGAAGAGCTCGATCCCCGCGCGGGCGCAGTAGGCCGCGGCCGCTGATCCCGCGTTGCCGGCGGACGGCATGGACGCCACGCGGACCCCCAGTTCTTTGGCTTTGCTCACCGCCGCCGACAGCCCGCGCGCCTTGAAGGATCCGGTGGGGTTGAGCCCCTCTTCTTTCACGTGCACCCGGCGGAGCCCCAGCCGCCGGCCAACCTCCGTGAGCGGCAGCAGCGGGGTCATGCCCTCCCCGAGCGTCACGATGTTTGCGGGATCGTTGATGGGCATGAGTTCCCGGTAACGCCACATCGTCGGCTCGCGGCGCGCGAACTCGTCCCGCGACACCTCCGCGCGGACGCGCTCCAGGTCGTAACGAGGAAAGAGCACCTTGCCGCATCGGGCGCAGAGGTTGTGTAGGGCATCGGGCGAGTACTGAGCGTGGCAGTGGGTGCATTCGAGGTGGCGCAGGTACCCCATCGGACCGGACCCCCCCTAAACGAAAAAGCCCGCGCCGCAGGCGCGGACCTTCAACTGCCGGGTATTATACCACATCGCGCGCCTGTTGGGAATACGCAGATCCTTTCTACCCTTTCCGAAGATCACTTCGATCCGCTCCTCCAGGAGGCCCTGCGGCCCTGATTTTGACGGCTGTTGCGGCCTGCCAACTTGGCCACGTATGAGGGGGTGGGAATGAGGAGTTGGGGAAGAAGGGATGATGGCCGATCGCGGCGCCGGGTGCGGACACGCCTGCGCGGGCGGCCGGCAAACGCCGGTGGATCGCCGGGGGAGCCTAGGCCGGCGTCCGGGTGATGAACTGCAGCCAGAACCGGGGGACGCCGCCCTGGATTCCGCAGTCGCGCATCGCGACGCGAACGGCCTGGGCCAGGGCGTCGGCGCCGATCTCCAGCGGCACCCGAGGGAGGGCCCCGCGGACAAAGAGGGAGAACTGCCCGATGTCCTCGAGGCTCTCCGGAGAGAGCGTCACCTCATGGAGGCGCCACGTCGGCTCGACGAACCCCGCCGCGGTGACCAGCGCGCCGTACTCTTCAGGGGTGACCCATTCCAGCGACTCGGACTTCTCGGCCCGGAGGACCGAGATTCCACGCTCGCGGAGGTACTGGGCCGCCCTGAGGATCCAGTAGCGATAGAACCGCTCGGTGCCGGGGGGATAACAGCCCTTGAAGAACGTCGTGTTGAACGCCAGCGTTCCACCGGCGCCCAGGACCTTGCGGATCTCGCTCAGGACCTGACACTTGTCCTTGATGAGGTGGATCGCATTGCAGAACACCACGACGTCGACCTGCGGGACCAGGCGGCTGAGATTTTCCGCGCTGCCCTGGATGAATTCCACGAGCCCGGAAGCGACCCGGCGGCGGGCGAGCTCGAGTTCGGACAGCGAAGGATCGACCGCGTAGATCAGCCCCCGGCCGCGCTCCATCAACCTCTGGAGGAGGAGCTCGGTGACGGCCCCCGGTCCACAGGCCAGATCCACGAACCGGTGCCCCAGCGAGGCGACGCGCTCCACCAGCCAGCGGTTCACCTCTCCGAAGAACGGGTGGCTCGCAAATCGGGAAAACCCGTAGCGCTCGTTATCCGCGGCGGAGGCTGCGGCCTCGGATCGATCTTGGCTGTCTACGATGCGATCCTTCACGACGTCACCTCTGAGCCGGTGCTCATCGAAGTATTACCCAAAGCATCACAACATCCCGACAGGCCCCGTGATGTGGCGGGCGTCCTACTCGCCCGTCGCGGCCGCCCGGGTCTCCCGCATGGCGATGGCAACGTATATCGGATTTCTAAGATATCGTCCGACCATGGTCCTCACCGGATCGCCGACCGCAGACGCGAACAGCGCGGTCTGCCGCGTCGAAGGCGTCCGCACCAGGATCTGCTCCACGTCGGACCGGAAGCCCAACTCCAGCATCCGGTCCGCGGCGTCGAGCACCAGGAGCGACACGCTGCGCAGGGTCAGCGTCCCCTTCCCCAGATGATCGAGGACGCGCCCGGGGGTGCCGATCACGATGTGCGGCTTCTCGCGGAGATGGGCGACCTGCCGGGCGCCCGGCTCGCCTTCGAAGATCGCCACGATCCTGAGGCGGGTGTACGTCCCGAGCGCGCCGAGGTC
>DATHLI010000343.1:0-2515 GCA_035488355.1 bacterium
TGGCAGTCCAACACGCTCGAATGGACCGCGGACTCCCCGCCCCCCCACGGCAACTGGCCCCAGACGCCGGTGGTGTACCGGTGGCCCTACGACTACGCTGTGCCGGGCGCGCCGGAGGACTATATCCCGCAGACGGTGCCCACCGCGCCGGCGTACGCCGGCCGGCACGGCGGCGGGGACGCGGGCGGGGCGGCGTAGCCGTGCCGACCGAGCTCCCCGAGCGGACGAGGTCGGTCTTCGGCCGGCGCAAGAGACCGGGCCGCTCCGGCCCCCGCGTGTCCAGGCCCCGGCGCCCGCTCGGGCCCGGCGGCCGGGGCCCTTTCGACGGCGAAGGCGCGCTGTCGCCGGGAACACCGGCCCCGGCGAGCACGGCGACCCTGGGGCTCGGGTTCGCCCTCGCGGCGATCGCGATGCTGTTCGTGGCGTTCACCACGACCTACCTCGGCCACCGGCAGGACGGGACGTGGCCGGCGGTCCCTCTGCCGCCGGTCCTGTGGCTCGATACGGGGATCCTGCTCGCGAGCAGCGCCGTCCTCGCATGGGGCCGGCGGGACCTCCGGCAGGGGAATCTCGCCGGCTTCCGCCGCGACGTCACCGCGGCGTGGGGGCTCGGCCTCGCCTTCCTCGGCGGACAGCTCCTGGCATGGCGGCAGCTCATCCGGCTGGGGGTCTACCTCTCGAGCAACGCTCACAGTTCCTTCTTCTACCTGCTCACCGGCGCCCACGGCGCGCACCTGCTCGGCGGCCTCGTTGCGCTCGGCGTGATCCTGCCGCGGGTCTGGAGCGAGGCCGCCCCTCCGGAAGGGTCGACGGCGCTCAACATGGCCGCGCTCTACTGGCATTTCCTGACCGGACTGTGGGTGTACGTGTTCGTGCTGCTGTACTGGCTGTGACCGCGTGAGGAGCGGCCTGAGACGATGACGAGCGCAGTCGGGACCAGGGAACGGGAAAACCTCGGGGCGCGCTGGGGCGGCGGCCGGTCCCCGTGGGACGTCGGCTGGCCCAAGTTGATGATGTGGCTGTTCCTGATCTCGGACGCCATGACCTTCGCCGCGATGCTGATCGGGCTCCGGGTCACCCGCCTCGGCAGCCGCACATGGCCGAACCGGCTCGAGATCATCGACCTCCACTTCGTCGCCGCGATGACGGTGATCCTCAGCTGCAGCAGCACGACGATGGCGATGGCCGTGTACGCCATCCGGCGGGGGGAGCGCCGGCAGACCGTCTGGTTCCTCGCCGCCACCATCTTCGCCGGCCTCGTGTTCGCCGGAATGCAGGCGAAGGAGTGGTCGCACTTCATCGGCGAAGGGGCGCGGCTCACCGGCAACCCCTGGGGGGTCCCGGCGTTCAGCTTCAGCTTTTTCGTGATCACGGGGCTGCACGGCGCCCACGTCCTCGCGGGGATCGTGTACCTGTGGGCCATGGCCGACCGGGTGGCGCGGGGACGCTCATCGGCGGAAGGGGTGGAGGTCGCCGGGCTCTATTGGGGGTTCGTCGACCTGGTGTGGGTGTTCATCTGGTCGTCGATCTACCTGCTCTGATGCGGACGGAACGGATCCGTCTCCGGGAGGCAGTCCGCCAATGACCGATGAGCCTCAGGGCCTGCCCAGGCTGTACCTGACGGCTTGGCTTGCCCTCATCGCCATCACCGCGATCGAAGTGAGCCTGATCCTGGTGTTCCATATCGCCCCGGGGCTGCGCGCGATTTTCCTGATCGTCCTGGCGCTCATGAAAGCCTCGCTGATCGGCGCCTACTATATGAACCTCCGGTTCGAGCGGCTGGCGATGGCCTACATCGCCGCGATTCCCCTCATTCTCCTCGTTCTCATGCTCGTGGCCGTGGTGCCCGACGCCGCGGTGCTCCTGGGCCGGCACTAAGGCCAGATGATCGGGACCGGCCCCGGCCCGTTGGGCTAAATGCCCTGCCTTTCTAGGTGAAAGTTCAGGAAAAGCTTCAGTTTTTCTCCCTCCCACAGATCCGGCCTAACCAATCAACAAGAACCCCCGCACCTCATTTAATGGAAACCTTCCCTAAGATTCTATGATTTTGTATAGTTGCACAATATAAATGGTCTAGCACGATTCACCCTAGGGAATATATCCCAATCGCGATAGGGTATATACCTCGGTTTGATGAGGTAGCCTTTAGGAATCGCGGAAAGGCTCCTTCCCGATAAAGGCAAACCCGAGGCGACTCGGGGACGCAAAGCCACCGGACCTCTGGAGAGGTCAGCGGGGTTACCGAAGGAAGGACAGGTTCTCCGGGACATGGGGGCCTTCCGTTGAGACAGGAGGCCACTATGTCATTACGTACATACGTACGCATCTGCGCGCTCTGGCTGGCCGTGATCGCCGTCGCGGTGCCCATTCCGCCCCTGTTCCCCGCGCCCTTCGCCGCTCAGGCGCAGGTGTCTCCGGCGCTGCCCCAGACCTACCTCAACACGACCTATGCGCCCCCGTCGGGGAACACGCTCACCGTCCCCGCCGGCGGGGACTTCCAGGCCGCCCTCAACAA
>DATHLI010000344.1:0-5206 GCA_035488355.1 bacterium
GTGGCCTGGCGGAGATCCTTGTAGGCCATATCCAGCCGGAAGTTGACCTGGTCGAACGCGCGCGCGAATATCTTGGGCACCATGCCGCGGAGCAGCGGGCTCGCCGAGGTGCTCGCCGACAGCATCTGAAAGAGCCGCTCACAGTCGAGGCCGGCGGAGGCGGCCAGGGCGAAGCCCTCGGCGATCGCGGCCGCGCTGACGATGCCGATCATGTTCTGCACCAGCTTGGCCGTGTGACCGGCCCCGACGCCGCCGAAGTGGTAGATCTGCGAGCCCATCGCGGCCAGGAGCGGGCGCACCGACTCGAGCGTCGCGGCGTCGCCCCCCACCATGATCGTGAGGGTGCCGTCCCGCGCCCCCTTCGTCCCGCCGGTCACCGGCGCGTCCAGGAACCGCCCGCCCCGCTCGCCCACGCGGGCGGCGAGCTTCCGGGTCTGCGGAGGAAAGCTCGTGCCCATGTCGATCACGGTGTATCCGGGCGCCATCGCCCGCGCCGCCCCCCCGCCGCCGAACAGCACCTCCTCGACCTCGTCGGCGGTCGGCAGCATCATGATCGCGAGCTCGGTCCGTTCGACAGCCTCGAGCGCGGTCGAGCCCTCGACGGCGCCTTTTCCCACCAACCGCTCAACGCCGGCCCGGCTCCGGTGCGCCACCACCACCACGCCGTAGCCCGCGTCGAGGAGGTGCCCGGCCATCGGCTCCCCCATCAGCCCCACCCCGAAGAACGCCACCCGCGCCATCGCCGCCTCCTCAGGCCTCCATCCCTACGTCCACGTAATGAGCGGATAGTTTGTCAGCCGCTCATAGCCGGACTCGGTGATCAGGAGCGTGTCCTCGACGACCCCGGTGCCGAGGCCTTCGACCACGACCATCGGCTCATACGCCACCGTCATCCGCGGCCGCAGCTCCGTAGTGTTTCCCGCGAACAGCCCGGGCGCTTCGATCACGGACATGCCGATGCCGTGACCAAACCCGCCCGAGCAGTAGTACGGTTTGAAGCGGGTCCCCCGCACCGCCGCCAGCAGCGCGTTGGAGACGTCATCGACCGTCCGCCCAGGCCGCATCACCTCCAGCCCGGCCCGGTAGAGTTCGAGGCCGATGTCCAGCAGCGCGCGGGCGGGCCCGGCCGCGCGGCCCACGGCGGTGCACCGGCTGACGTCGGACATGTAGCCGTCCCAGCCGGCTCCCAGGTCGATGAACACCATCTCGCCCTGCACCAGCGCCCGCCGCCGCGGCTGCCCGTGCTTCAACCCGGCCTGAACCCCGCCGACCACGCAGGTCGCAAACGCTTCGCGCGCGCCGAGCGTATGGAGCCGCGCGACGCCCGCCGCCGCCACCGCGGCCTCCTCGGCCCCCGCCTGCAGCGTTTTGAACACCGCCTCCAGCGCCTGATCGGCGATGGTCCCGGCATAGCGCATCTTCACGATCTCCTCGTCGCTCTTCGAGAGGCGCACGGCGGCCAGCAACGGGTCGGCGGCGCGCAGCCCCGGCAGCCGCGAGGCCAGCGCCGCGTGCAGCGGATGGGGCAGGTGCGCGCTCCCGGCCAGCCCGACCTGGGACGCGCCGCCGGCCGCATCCGCGGCCAGCACGGCGACCTCATCCAGGGAGCCGCCGTAGATCGGTCCGAGCGCGACGCGAACGTCGGGGACCCGGCACGACCAGATCATCGAGTGCATCGGCTCCCCATGCAGGACGGCGTCGGTGACCACCGCCATCCGCCGGTCGGCGTGCAGCACGACGAACGCGTTGCCGAACGCCGGCGCGTAGTTGGTCAGGTAGGCGACGCCCGACGGGGCGGCGGCGTTCCCGTAGACGCAGAGCGCGTCAAGCCCCTCGCGCTGCATCGCCTCGCAGAGCGCGGCGCTCCGGCGATCGTATTCGGCGTCGCTGAACGCCTGGACGAGGTATGGCCGCCGCGCGTCGAGATCGAACGGCACCCTCGGCATACACCGGCACCTCCGCGGGGCGGCGGGCCCGCAATCCGCGCCGCCCGATCCGCGACCTAATGCTCAGTCGGGCCTTGCTGGTCGACGCGAGCTACAGGAAGCATCCCAACGGCAGAGAAGTTGGGCCATAACGATGACCCGTCCACCCCGCGTGTCGCTGGACCACGTCCTTGTGGCCGTCCCGGATCTGGCCGAGGGCCGACGGCGGTTCGCGACCGAGTACGGCCTGGGGGCGCTGGAGGGGGGACGCCACCCCGGCGTGGGGACGGCGAACATGATCATCCCCCTCGGCTCCGCGTATCTCGAGCTGATCGCGGTGGTCGATGCCGGCGAGGCGGGCCGGGCGCCGACCGGGAGACTGGTCAGCCAGGCGGTCTCCGAGGGCCGGACCTTTGCCACCTGGGCGGTGCGCACGGACGACCTGGAGGGGTTGCGTGGCCACCTCCACGACCTGGGACTGGCGCTGCCGGCGCCCACCGCGGGTACGCGGGAGCGCCCGGACGGCGTGGTTCTTCGCTGGCGCACGCTGTTCCTGGAGCCACCGCCCGCCTCCGGCGGGCTGCCGTTTGTCATCGAGTGGTCGGTGCCGGCGGGAGCGCACCCCGGCGCCTCCGCCGTCACCCACCCGTCGGGAGCGCGAAGGATCAGCGCGGTTCGACTCGGGGACCCCAGCCCGCAGCAGGCGGCGGCGCGGATCCGGGCTCTTCTCGGAGACGACCTCCCCGTGGCAGTCGAGAAGGCCAAGACGGCCGGCGTCCTGGCCGTGGAACTGGACACGCCGGGCGGGCCCCTGGTGATCCGCTAGTAGCCTCACGTCTTGAAGACGCCCCGGCCGAGGGCGACGGGCTTGCCGTCCTCGTCGATGACCTCGACGTCGGCGACCGCGAGCGAGCGGCCGGCCTTGACCGCGCGGCCGGTGGCGGTGAGCGCCCCCCTCGTGACCGGCCGCAGGTAATCGACCCGCAGGTCGATCGTGGGCACGTCGTAGCCCACCGCCGCGATCACCGCAAAATCCCCCGCGGTATCGATGAGGGAGGCGATGGCTCCCCCGTGCACGTACCGGCCGCCCTCTTCCTCCCCGGCCAGGAGGTCTTCCCGGAACGGCATGCGGACGACCACCTCGCCCGGCGCCGCGCGCACCATCTCCAGGCCCAGCAGCCGGTGATAGGGTGAGCGCCGCAGGACGTCCGGGAGCGTTTTGAGCGGCAGGCTGTCCACGCCTACATGCCTCCTTTCAGCACGCCGATCCTCTCTCTGGCCCGCCGCTGCAGCGCCGCGCGGTCGATCTTGCCGGTGCTGCCGAGCGGCGGGGCGTCGATGAAAAAGACTTCCCGCGGGTGGGCATACGCCGGGCCGCGGGAAAAAAAGAACTGCTTCAGGTCCTCCGCGGTGGCGGCCTGCCGGTCCCGCAGCACCACGAAGGCCACGGGCGCCTCCCCCTTCAGCGCGTGCGGCACCGAGACGACGACCACCTCCCGCACCGCCGGGTGCAGCAGCAGCGTGTCTTCGACCTCCTTCGGGTACACGTTCTCCCCGCCGACGTTGATCATGTCGTCCAGCCGGCCGAGGATCGTGTAGTAGCCGTCCGCGTCACCGCGCACCAGGTCGCCGGTGTGCAGCCACCCCTCCGCATCGAATTTCTGCGCCGTGATCTCGGGCGCGTTGTAGTATCTGGCCAGTCCGGGGTTGCGCGTCCACAGCTCCCCCGCCTCGCCCGCGCGGGCCTCCTGGCCATCGGCTTTGACGACCCGGACCTCGCACCCCGGCAGCGGCAGCCCCGCGCTGCCGGTCTTGCGCGGGCCAAACCGGGGGCTCTCGAACACCACCGGGCCGCCTTCGGTCAGCCCGTACCCTTCGCTGATGCCGGCGTGGAAAGTCTCCTCAAACTCCTTCAGCAGATCGGGCGGCACCATGGCCGATCCGCAGGCGGCCCAGCGGAGCGTGCTCACGTCGTGCTGCGCCAGGAGCGCCTTTTGGTTCAAGATCAGCCGGAACATCGCCGGCACCCCCGTCATGTACGTACAGCGGTACCGGTCGATCGCCGCGATGACGTTGGCGGCGTCGAAGCCCGGGAGGATGACCAGGGCGCCGCCGGCCATCAGGATCGGCTTGACCGCCGACGCCATCGCGTTCTTGTGGTAGAGGGGCACGGCCACCAGGGCCCGCTCGGTCTCATCGAACATCATGATCCGGCGCACCGCGTCCGCGTTCCAGAACTGCCCGCCGTGCGTCAGCAGCACCCCCTTCGGCTTTCCGGTCGACCCGGACGTATACGGCTGCATACAGACGTCGTCGGGGGCGACCTGCACCGTCGGGAACTCCGGGGAGGCGGCCTCCAGCAGCCGCTCATAGGACAGCGCGTCTGGGGGCGCGGCCCCGGTCACGACCAGCGTCCGCACGGCGGGGACGTCCGCTCGGAGGCGCACGGCCTGCTCCAGCAGCGTCTGGGACGCCACCAGCACCTCGGCATCCGAATGCTCGACGCAGTGGCGCAGCGTCTCGTAGCCGGCCCGGATGTTCAGGGGCACCGGCACCGCGCCGGCGCGCATGGTGCCGAAGCAGACCTCGACGAACGGCCATTCATTGGGGAACAGCAGGGCGACGCGGCGGCCCGCCTGCACGTCCAGCGCGCGCAGCAGGTTGGCGACGCGCTTCATCCGCGTGTCGAGGTCCCCGTAGGTCAGGGTCACGTTCCCCTGGATCACCGCCGGCCGCTCCGGGAACGCCCGCATCGGGACGAACGCCAGGTCGCCGAAGTTGCTCGGGAACGCCGCCATCGGTCCTCCGCTCCTCCCCCGTTATGCCTGCGGGTGGATGATCACTTTGCCGAACACCTCGCGCTCCTCGAGGAGCCGCTCGCCCTCCGCGGTCTGAGCCAGGGGCAGCACCCGGTCGATCACGGGCCGGATCCGCCCGGCCCAGACGGCCCGGAGGAGCGCCTCGAGATCCAGCCGCGTCCACCCGTCGGAGCCGAGAATGGTCAGTTCGCGCACCCAGATATACCGGATGTCGGTTTTCGGTTCGTACCCCGTCGTCGCGCCGCACGTCAGCAGGCGCCCGCCCTTGCGCAGGCTGCGCAGGCTGCGGACCCAGGTGGCGGCGCCGGTGTAGTCGACCACGACATCCACGCCGCGCTTGTCCGTCAGGCGCCACACCTCGCGGTCGAACTCCCCGTCCTGGTAGTTGATCAGATGGTCGGCGCCGAGGCCGCGCAGCTTCGCCAGTTTGTCTTCGCGCGAGGCGGCCGCGTAGACGATGCA
>DATHLI010000345.1:0-5847 GCA_035488355.1 bacterium
GACGGCGACCGATCCTTATCAGGCCGCCGAGCGGCGGTACCGCATCACCCGGGGCATTCTCGAGGCGCTGAGGGACTTCCGCACCCCGGTCGGTATCGTGACGAGATCGCCGTTGGTCCTGCGCGACCTCGACATCCTGACCACCATGGCGGGACGCGTCGACGTCACGGTTTGCGTGAGCATTGCGACGACGGACGCGGCGCTGGCCCGGCAGATCGAGCCGACCGTGGCCTCGCCCGCGCAGCGGCTGCGGGCGGTCGAGCGGCTTGCCGCCGCAGGCATTCGCACAGGTGTGCTGCTTGCGCCGGTTCTCCCGGGCCTCACGGACCGGCCGGAGAGCCTCTCTGCCGTGATCCGCGCGGCGCGCGCCGCCGGGGCGGCGTTCGTCGGCCACCGCGTGTTGTATCTCGGTGAGGTCACCAAGGATACGTTTATGCAATTCCTGGCCCAGCACTACCCCGATCTATTACCGCTCTACAGGCGGATGTATCCGGGGCAGTACGCGCCTCGCGCATACGAGAGGCACGTGGCACGCATCGTCGGTGAGACGAAACAGCGGGCCGGACCACTGGAGCCCCGCTACATCAGGCCTCCGGAGGCCCCCCAGCAGATCACCCTGTTGTGATGCCTACCTCCATCGGGCGCCCGCCGCGAGGGCGGCGACGCCGAACGCGGCGATGATCGCCCCGGAGAGGCAGTTGACCCACCGCAGCCCTCGCACCTCGAGCCTGGCTCGGAGCAGCCCTGTCACCCCGCTGAGGATGGCCCACCACAGAGCGGAGCCGAGGAAGACCCCGAGGACCATGAGGGCCGCGGTCCGCACGCCGCCCGCGGCGGTTCCCAGCCCGAGACCGGCGAAGACGGCCGCAAAGCTCAAGATGGTCAAGGGATTGGTGAGGGTCAGCAGCAGAGTGGAGGTATAGGCGCCCGCAAGCCGCGAGTCGAGCGTCCCCGTGACGTTCTCCGCTGGGCGGGAGATGAAGATTCGATACCCCAGGTAGCAGAGGAACGCCCCGCCGATAAGGCGGAGCCAGGTCTGGTGGCCGACAAGGAGGGTGGTGGCCGCGCTCAGGCCCAGCGCCGCGATCGACCCATAGGCCGCGTCCGCGGTCGCCGCGCCGAGCCCCGAGACAAAGCCGATCGCGCGCCCCTCGGCCAGCGTGCGTCGAATGCAGAGCACGCCGATGGGCCCGACCGGCGCCGCGATCGAGAAGCCTATCACCAGTCCCCGCAGAAAGAAGGCACCCTCGGCCATCAGATCTCCCACGCTCGCGAGCCTCAACCAGGATAGCACGTGCCCGGGACCGAGCAAGGCCCGCGGGCGCAAGCGGCGCAGAGGGTTCCAGCCGGGCGGATCGCGGGGCGCGCATGGGCCGGCTTGACGAGGCGGCCTGTTCGGCACGCGTGCGCTGTGGGATAATGACACCGTGGGCACGCCCAAAATCCGGATCCTGATCGCCAAGCCCGGCCTCGACGGTCACGACCGGGGGGCCAAGGTGGTGGCGCGCGCGCTGCGCGACGCCGGCTACGAAGTGATCTACACGGGCCTCCACCAGACGCCCGAGATGATCGCTTCCGCGGCCATCCAGGAGGACGTCGACGCGATCGGGATCAGCATCCTCTCCGGGGCTCACAACGTGCTGCTGCCGCGCCTGATGCAGGATCTCCGCCAGGAGGGCGTGACAGACATCAAGGTGTTCGCGGGCGGGATCATTCCGGACGAGGACATCCCGGGGCTGCAGGCCGCCGGGATCGCGGCCATCTTCACGCCCGGTACGACGCTCGAGGAGATCGTCAAGTGGGTCCGGGATCACGTCAAACCGCGCGGGGTTGCCGCGTGAGGGCCGGCGCATGAGGGTCGTGATCCGGCACCAGAAGCGCGAGGTCGAGGTGGCGGGCCGCCGGCGGGTGCGCGACCTGCTGGCCGAGCTCGGGGTCAATCCTGAGACCGTCCTGGTCATCCGGGGGACGCAGCTCTTGACGCACGATGTCCAGGTCGGGGAAGACGACACGATCGAGCTCCGGCCGGTGGTGTCGGGAGGTGAAGCCTGATGCGCTGCAGGAAGTGCGGGGGCGCGGCATCGGTGGAGATCCGCCGGCACCATACGGCGTTCTGCAACGAGCATTTCACCGAGTTCTTCGACCGCCAGGTGGAACGGGCGATCGAAGGCGAGCGCATGTTCACCCGCGACGATCGCGTGCTCGTGGTGGTCTCCGGGGGCAAGGACAGCTTGGCCCTGTGGGACGTCCTCCGGCGCCTCGGGTACCAGGCCACCGGCCTGCACATCAACCTGGGCATCGGCGAGTACTCGCAGGAATCCCAGCGCAAGGCGGAAGCCTATGCTGCCGGCCAGGGCGCGGAATTGCTCATCGCGGACATCCCCGGGGAGTTCGGGATGAACGTCGAAGAATTCGCCCGCGCCACGGGGCGCGTCTCCTGCTCAGCCTGCGGGCTGAGCAAGCGTTACCTGTTCAACCGGGTCGCCTTGGACCTCGGGTTCCCGGTTGTCGCCACCGGCCACAATCTCGACGACGAGGCGGCCGTGCTCCTCGGCAACCTCCTGCACTGGCAGACGGAGTACCTCGCCCGGCAGGCTCCGGTGCTCTCGGGCGGTGAGCCGCACCTGGTGAAGAAGGTCAAGCCCTTCTACCGGACCGCCGAGCGCGAGACGGCCGCGTACGCGGTGATCCGGGGGATCGACTACATCGTGGAGGAATGCCCCAACAGCGTCGGCGCCAAGAGCCTCCTCTACAAGGAGGCGCTCAACCTCCTCGAGCAGGCCGCCCCCGGGACCAAGCAGAGCCTGTACTGGGGATTTCTCGAGCACGCGCAGCGCTTTCGAGAAGTCGACGACCCGGCGCTCCGCGCGTGCGTGCACTGTGGACAGCCGACGACCTCGGAGGTGTGCGCCTTCTGCCGGATGACCGAGCGGGCCGCCGAGCGGATGCGCATTCGCAAGGGCGCCGCGGCGCCAGCCGCATCGGTCCCTAGCGCCCCCGCGCCGGATGCGCCCCTCGCGGGGGTCGGCCGCCAGGGGCAAACCCGCTGAGAGGCACTTCCCGGTGTCGCCTGGGCCTCTGAGGCAGGGCGAACCGGTCCTGCTCATCGACCGCAAGCGCCGTCGCTATATGATCGTGCTGCGGCCGGGGGGGACGAGCGACCTGCGCGGCGGCAAGGTGGCGCACGACACCCTCCTCGGCCTGGACGAGGGAGGCGCCGTCGTGTCCACCCGCGGCGAGTCGTTCCTCGTGGTCCGTCCGACCCTCGGGGAGTTCGTCCTCGAGATGCCGCGCGGAGCCCAGGTGATCTATCCCAAGGATCTCGGGGTGATCCTCATCGAGGCCGATGTGTTTCCCGGATCGCGCGTGCTCGAGGCGGGAACGGGATCCGGCGCCTTGACGATGGCGCTGCTGCGCGCGGCAGGCCCGACCGGCCGGGTGATCAGTTACGAATTACGCGAGGAGTTTGCCCGAATCGCCGAACAGAACATCCGGCGATTCCTCGGGGCCACGGATGCGCTGGTGCTGCGCCGCGCGGACATCTATGCCGGGGTGCTGCCCGAAGATCGGCCGGTCGACCGTCTCATCCTCGACGTGCCCGAGCCGTGGCGCGTGGTCGGGCACGCGGCCGCCGCGCTGGTCCCGGGCGGAATCTTCCTATTCTACGTCCCTACGGTCCCCCAGGTCACCCAGGCGGTCGAAGCGCTGCGGACCTCGGGCGCCTTCGCGATGATCGAGACCATCGAGGTCCTGGTGCGCCCGTGGAACATCGACGGGCTGAGCGTGCGGCCGGCCCACCGGATGGTCGCCCACACGGGATTCCTCACGACGGCGCGGCGGGTGCAGCGTCAGGCCGCATCCGGCGGCGTACCCTCGGGCGCGGAGAGTACAGACGCGGTCAAGCCGCAAGACGAGGATGAGGATGCAGACGAAGTGAGCGGGTTCGGCGAGGGCGAGCCCGCAGGGTGAACGCGGGCCCCCTCAGAGGCGCTCGACGGCGAGGCTCACGGCTTCCCCGCCGCCGAGGCAGACGGCTGCGATCCCCCGCCGAACTTCGCGCTCCTGCATGGCGTTGAGCAGCGTGGTAAGGATCCGCGCCCCACTCGCGCCGATCGGGTGTCCCAACGCGACCGCTCCACCGTGGATGTTCACCCGGTCCATGTCGAGCCCGACGTCCCGGGCGACCGCGATGACGACGGATGCGTACGCCTCGTTGATCTCGTAGAGATCGACCGCCTCCCGGGTCCACCCGATCTTTGACAGGAGCCGGCGGATGGCCCCGGCCGGGGCGATCGTGAACCACTCGGGAGCGGTGGCCACCACGGCCTGACCCACAATGCGCGCCAGGGGCCGCGCGTCGAACTCGCGGGCGACGTCCGCGGCGGCGAGCACGAGGGCGGCGGCTCCGTCGCTGATTGAGGACGCGTTTGCGGCGGTGACGGTCCCGCCTTCTTCAAACACCGGCCGGAGCGCGGCCAGTTTGCTAGGATCGTATCGCCGCGGTTCTTCGTCCTCCGCCACGACCCGGGCCGCCCCGCCTTCGCCGGGCACCTCAACGGGAACGATCTCGCGGCGGAAGTGACCGGAGTCCATCGCCTCGAGCGCGCGGGTATACGAGCGCCGGGCGAACTCGTCCTGCTCCGCGCGGGAGATCTTGTATTCGCGGGCGAGCAGTTCCGCGCAGTTCCCCATGTGCATCTGGGTGTACACGTCCCACAGGCCGTCTTTGATCATCGAGTCCACGAGCGCCCCGTGACCGATCCGGTAGCCGGCCCTGGCTCGGTCCAGCAGATACGGGGCGGCGCTCATGTTCTCCATGCCCCCCGCGACGATGATGTCCGCATCGCCGGTCTGGATCGCCTGGGCGCCCAGCATCACGGCCTTGAGCCCGGACCCGCACATCTTGTTGAGCGTCGTCGCGGGGACGGTGTTCGGCAAACCGGCATAGATCGTCGCCTGGCGCGCCGGCGCCTGGCCCAGCCCGGCGGCGAGGATGATCCCCATATAGACTTCGTTGACGCGTTCCGGGGGGATGTGAGCGCGCCGGACCGCCTCGGCGATCGCTGCGCTCCCCAGCCGGGGCGCGGCAACTGTGGATAGGCCGCCCATAAACCGCCCGATCGGGGTCCGAGCGGCTCCCAGGATCACCACCTCGCGTAACTCTCCCATTCCACCCACACCTACGATGGATGCCGGCCGGGGATTCCCGCGGTTCGATTGACACTCCCTGGGGCCCATGTTATCTTGGGTTCCGGCGCCAGCCTGGTCTACCGGGCCGGCGCCATCTTCTAGGGGGAGGGTGACCGTGGACGGCCGGGTGGCGGTGGGTCGGACGGGGCCTCTGCTGCTGGGTGAAGTCGGCGAGGGCGAATGGGTGGTCGGCGGCGTCGGCGCCCGGCGCCTCGCCCGGGAGTATGGGACGCCCCTGTACGTCATGGACGAGGCGCGTCTCCGGGCCAACTGCCGGGCCTATGTCACGGCGCTTCGGGAAGTCTACCCCAACTCCCAGGCGATCTTCGCCAGCAAAGCGCTCTGCTGCATGGCGGTCTGCCGTCTGGCGTACGACGAAGGGATGTGGATCGACGTCGTCTCCACCGGGGAGATCCGCACCGCTCTCCGGGCGGGCGTTCCGGCGGGCGCGCTGCTGCTCCACGGCAGCAACAAGACCGCGGAGGAACTGACCGTGGCCCTGGAGGCCGGCGTCGGCCGGATCGTCGTCGACAATTTCCACGACCTCGATCTCCTGGATTCGCTGACCCGAGAATCGCGGCGGCGGGCCGATGTGCTCCTGCGGCTCACCCCCGGCATCGAGCCCCACACCCACAAGGCGATCGTCACCGGGGGCGT
>DATHLI010000346.1:0-1632 GCA_035488355.1 bacterium
CGCGAGGCGGCCCTCTGCGCATGCCAGTTCTGGACGTGGTGGCCGATCCCTCCGTGGTGGATGACGTGGTTGAGCTTGATGACGCTGTCGTTGGTCGCGCGCAGGCGGCGCGCCTGCTCGTCCGGGGGCATCTCCGGGTCGACCGGCGGCACCAGGTAGTCCACGGTGGGAAGACGGTCGTAGGGCGCGGGGGAGCGGTAGGCGAGGAAGTAGAGGGACGGCGCGGCCGCGCGGGCCCAGGCGGGCTGCGGGACGTATCGGATCGGATACTCGGGCCAGGTCAGGAGCCGATGCGCCACCGCCGCCAGGCGCATCTCCTCCCAGACCTCCCCGTAGCGGGCATAGTAGCGCTCCGCTGCAGGATGCCGGCCGGTCAGTTGCGCCAGCGCCTCGCGCCAGGTGCGCGCCCCGAACTCCTCCGCGCCCGCCGCAAGAGCGGCTTCACAGCGGGCGATCTCTTCCTGGGCGGCCGCGCGCACGGCCGCGGCGTCGATCTCGAGGAAGTGCCCGCGGCGCAGGAGCAGGTCGAACGCTTCCCCGCCGCAGCCGCAGTCCTCGCGCGCGTCCGGCGCAAGGGCGCTCTCGAGGTGCGACCGGAATCCGGCGAAGGCCGCGGCGGCCGCTCCCGCGGCGTCGCGAAAGCGCGGGTCCCTGATCGCGTGATCGTGGATCAGGATCTCGGCCCCGGTCTCGAAAAAGGCGCGCGCCCCGATGCACTCCCGAACGGCGCGCTCGATCCAGGGGCGGGGGACCCGGCGCAGGTTGGCCTGCCCCTCGGCCAGCAGCCGGGGCACCGCGCGCATCCGGGCGATCGCCGCCTCGATACGCCGCGCCGCCGCCTGGGCGGGGAGGTCGCGGAGGAAGAGGGCCATGATCCCAAACACCGCCTCCCCGGTGTAGAGGCAGGGGTTCCCGCGATGGAAGTGCGCGGACGCGTCCTCCCACGCCAGGACGTCGAGGACCCCGTCGAGGAGCGCCCGATCCAGCGCTTCCGCCTCGGAGAGCGGCTCGGCCGGGAGGGCGCGGACGCGCTGCCGGAGCGCCGCCCACTGCGAGGCGGCGTCGTCCATCCCCCGCGCCGAGTAGTCGGGCAGGCGGTCGTCGTGGTCGTGCATGCCGATGAAGGTCGCGCTGACCGGGTTGAGGCGGTAGTAGGCGGCGAAGAAATCGTCGAGCGCGGCCGCCAACGCCGGGGCGCGCGTCATGGCTGTCTAGCGTTCGAGCGGGAGGTCGACCCAGCGGCGCTCTCGGAAGGACCGCTCCACCGCGTTGACCACTTCCTGCACCCGCGCGCCGTCCTCGAAGTTGCCCTGGCTGCGGCCCCCGCCGCCGAGGATTTCGTCGATGAAGTCCTTGATGAGGTTGGCGTAGAACAGGGAACGCCACGACTCCGGGGGATGGCCGCCGGGCGGATAGAACCGCTGCGGGATCTCGAGCGAGGTAAACTCCACCTGCGATGGGGTGGCGACCCTGATCGTCTCGGCAACCCCGCCTTCCTCGACCAGACGGCAGATGATCGCGCCCTTGCTCCCATAGATCCGCGCCTCGATCCCGGGGTAGTTGCCGATCGTCACGTAGCTGGTCTGGATGGACCCCATGGCGCCGTTCGCGTACTCCCCGATGAAGACCGTG
>DATHLI010000347.1:0-4789 GCA_035488355.1 bacterium
GTCGGGAGCTGAATTCTACAACACCGCGGACAAGATCCGGACCGCGCCTCTCTGGGGCGTCCGGATGCAGCCGAGGCTGATGCACGATGGTCTGTCGCTGACGTTCCGCGACGCGATCCTGCGCCACCGGCGCGAGGCCAACGATGTCACGCTGCGCTTTGAAAGCCTCTCCTACGTTCAGCAGGAGGACCTCTTTCAGTTCCTGAGGTCCCTGTAGCGAAGGGCGGGCCGCGTCCACCGCGCCGGCGCCGGGGTTTGGGCCGGCGGGGAGAGGGAATACTCCAACATAGCAGCAAGATTCCATAGCGGGCCCGCCGGGTGGCGGGAACGGAGGCGACTCCGTGAGGTACGCGGCGGTCGTGGGGCTGGTGGGCATCGTGGCTGCGGCCGTGGCCGCGCTGATGCCGGACGCGCCCTCGGGGTTCGACAACAAGAGCAACGGCCTGGTGGACGAGGCGACCCACCAGGCGGACCTCAAGACGTTCGACGAGGTCGAGGCGCTGGACGACGGGCTCGGCCCCCTCTACAACGCCCAATCCTGCCGCGAGTGCCACCAGAGTCCGGTCTCCGGGGCGGCCAGCCAGATCACAGAATTGCGCGTGGGCCATCGCGGTCCCGATGGTCGGTTCCAGGAGCCGAGGATTCCCATCGCGCGTGGAACCGTGATCATCGCCGGCCGCACGCTCGTGAACGACCGCGCCATCTGTCCCAACGGCCAGTTCCCGAACACGGAGATTCAGGAACGCGTGCCCCTGACGGAGACCATCCGCACCACCCGGGTGTCGCTCAATCTCCTGGGCGACGGGTTTGTGGAAGCGGTGCCGGACCAGACGCTGATCGAGTTGGCGGGCCGGCAGCCGGGCGAGAGCCGCGGCAGGATCCACGGGCACGTCATCTATGTCCCCATCCTGGAGGCCCCGGGGCAGACGGGGGTCGGGCGGTTCGGCTGGAAAGACCAGCAGGCCAGCCTGCTGTCGTTTTCCGGCGACGCCTACCTGAACGAGATGGGCATCACGAGCCGGCTGTTCCCGGATGAGGTCACCACGCTCTGCAATACCGCGCAGGAGCCGAACAACCAGCCGGGCCCGGACGGGCTCGAGGATATCGACCACTTTACCCGCTTCATGCGGGCCGCCAAGGCGCCGCCCCGCGATGCGGTGCTCGCGGCCGCTCCCAGCGCCGTGCGCGGGTCCCGGCTCTTTGACTCGATCGGCTGCGCGATCTGCCACGTCCGGTCCTTGACCACCGCGCCGGCGGGGACGAAGATCAACGGGGGAACGTTCACGATCCCCGCGGCCCTTGGGGGGAAGACCTTCCACCCCTACAGCGATTTCCTGCTCCACGACGTGGGGACGGGCGACGGTATCGCCATCGCCGCCCAGGAGCACTACGGCCAAAAGATGCGCACGACCATCTGGAAGAATCTATCGATGCAGGCCCTTCAGGACACGGCGAACGAGATCCGGACCGCGCCGCTGTGGGGCGTTCGGATGCAGAACAGGCTCATGCACGACGGCGCATCGCTCACCTTCCTCGACGCCATCCTCCGGCACAAGGGCGAGGCGAGCGAGGTCACGGAGCGCTTTCAGAGGCTCTCCCACGCCCAGAAGGAAGACCTCTTTCAGTTCTTGAGATCCCTGTAGGGCGAAGCGGGCGCTTCCCCGCTCTATTCCACGCCGTCGATCGGCTTTCGATCGGCTTTACCTATGTCCTACTCCTCGCTTCGATCGCCTTTCACGAGCCGGTCCTGACGGTGCTCTCCGAGGGCGCGGGCATACCGGCGCGTCAGCTCCGGCATGATCGTCTCGCGCGCCGGCGCCCGCTCCAGGCCGAACACGGTCAGCGGAAAGGTGGCAGGCCCCTGCGCGGACCAGATGCGGTCGTGCTCCTGCGGCGGGACGATCTGCGCGGGGTCGCCGACGGCGATCCACCCGATGGGGACGATGGCATTGGGCAGGAGGTTCGCCTGGACGTGCACCACCCCGTTGATCCGGACCTCCGCCCGGCTGCCGATGCGCGCGCCGTTGAACACCGAGCTGCCGGTCGCCAGGAAGGCGTTGTCCTCCACCGTGCACCCGGTGAGGTGCGCATGCGGTCCGACCAGGATGTGGTTGCCCAGCCGGGCGGGATGCCGCGGCGTGCCCCGGATGACCGCGTTCTCCATGACGATGCAGTACGAGCCAATCGTCACCGGCCCGCCCTCGGCGGCGACAATGGCTCCGAACAGGATCCGGCTGTGCTCACCGATCGTCACGTCCCCGCAGACGACTGCGGTCGGCGCGATGTAGGCGGTGGCATGGACCGTCGGGCGCTTCTCGCGGTGTTCGAGCAGCATACGGCAGCCCCCCTTCCATGGAACGCTTGGCCCAAACCCCGCCCCCCTCCTTTGTCCCGACCCGGAGGGGGTCCCCTCCGGGGACTCCAAACCATGGTGAGGCCAACGTCAGGCAGAGGTTGCCCCCTCCGGGGACTCCAAACCATATTGAAGCCAACCGCAGGCAGAGGTTGTGCTCCGGCCTCGCCGCGGGCCGCCCGCGCCGGCCGTGCGGCAGGCAGGATAGGGAGCGGGACACCATAGAAGACACCCCGCATGACCGATACCGTGGAGGAGTCCCGTGGCTGAACACAACATGGTCGACACGGTCCGCACCCGCTCGATCGGCGTGCCGGGGCGAGCGCTCAACAGCGCGCGCACACACCATTTTGTCCTGGATTCTTCATCGGGCCCCAGCGAGGCCCTGACCAACAGCGAGGCGTTCCTGGCCGGGATCTCCTCCTGCGGCGTCACGCTGATCGAGAAGTACGCGAAGGAAGCCGGGATGCCGCTGACCGGGATGGAGATCACGATCACGGGCACCCGGGCGGCCAATCCGGCCCGATTCCAGGCCATCGCAATGCGCTTCGAGATCCACGGCGTGGACAAGGCGGCGGCCGACCGGCTCGTGGAGGTCTGGCAGACGCGCTGACCCCTCTACCGGACGGTCGCGGTCGCGACCGAGGTGAAGCTCGAAGTCGTGGCGCGGCCGCGGCCCGCGGCGGTCTAATCGCGCGGCGCGCGGTCCCGGCTTCCACCCCCAGCGATTTAGAGGACCGGGGAGGGGACGCCCGTGAGAGGGATGCGCATCGGCCTGTCCGCCCTGATCGGAGTTCTCCTCTGCGTCTTGCCGCTCCCGGCCGGGCCCCGGGCGCTCGCCGGCGAATCGCCGTCGAAGAGCGTCATTCAACTCGCCGTATTGAAAGTCCAGCTCACGAGTCATGGCACCGACTATTACAGCGTGTCCGCAGCCGAATGGAGGAGCGATGAAGCCTGAGACGAGGCTGGTGCATGCCGGCCGGGATCCCGAGAAGAACTTCGGCGTGGTGAATCCCCCCGTGTACCGGGCCTCGACGATCCTGTTCCCGACGACCGCGGAGTTCGAGCGCCGGCGCGAGCGCAAGTACACGAGCTTCTACTACGGCACCCACGGCACCCCGACCACGTTCGCGCTGGCGGAGGCCGTCACGGAGCTCGCGGGCGGCCACCGGTCGCTGATCACGTCCTCGGGGCTCTCGGCCGTTACCCAGGCGCTGACGGCGTTCCTGCGCCAGGGCGACCACCTCCTGGTGGCCGACACGGTGTACGAGCCGACCCGGACCTTCTGCACGTCGGTGCTCGCCCGATTCGGGGTGGAGGTGACCTTCTACGACCCGAACGCCGGGGCCGGAATCGGCGCGCTGATGCGGCCCCGGACGCGGGTGGTCTACGCGGAGTCGCCCGGGTCCCACACGTTTGAAGTGCAGGACGTGCCCGCGATCGCCGGCGCGGCGCACGAGCGCGGCGCGGTGGTGCTGTTCGACAACACGTGGGCGACGCCGTTGAACTTCCGGTCGTTCGAACACGGCGTGGACGTGGAGATCCAGGCGGCCACCAAGTACCTCGCCGGTCACTCGGACCTCCTCCTCGGCGTGATCACGGCGCGCACCGAGGAGCTCTTCCGGACGGTGAAGGACGGTCTCAGCGATTTCGGCGACTGCGTGGCTCCGGACCTCTGCTATGAGACGCTGCGGGGACTGCGGACGCTCGCGGTGCGCCTTCGCCGCCACGAGCGCTCGGCGCTCGAGGTGGCGCGGTGGCTGGCGCGGCGCCCCGAGGTCGCCCGGGTTCTCCATCCGGCTCTGCCGGAGAACCCCGGCCACGCGCTGTGGAAGCGGGATTTCCTGGGCGCCTCCAGCCTGTTCGGGGTCCTCCTGCGCACGACGGAAACCCGCGCCGTCGCCGCGATGCTCGACGGCCTCGGCGTCTTCAAGATCGGCGCAAGCTTCGGCGGATTCGAGAGCCTCATCATTCCAGCATCGCCCGCCGCGAACCGCACCGCCCGCCCCTGGCGGGAGCCTGGGCTGCTCCTGCGCCTGCACGTGGGGCTCGAGGCGGTCGAGGACCTGATCGCAGATCTCGAGGCCGGGTTCGGCCGCCTCAACGCGACCTCCTAACCTCGGGTATCCAAACCCCCATTAAATGCAATAGATCCCATGGGCGGTAGGCCGTTTCACGCCTGTTTGGCCGTATCGCACATTTCCTAACAACGTTAAATAATCGTTGACACGTTAAGTGAATGATGTTAGTATTTCGTACATTCGAAGACGGAAGGGCTCCAAATACGACAAATCAAGGTTGGTGGCCCAAATAATGGGGGTCAAGGAACGGCGGGATCGAGAGCGGTTGGAGATGCGGCAGGCCATCCTCGATTCGGCCCGCGAGATCGCGGCGAAGGAAGGATGGCAGGCGGTGACGATCCGGCGGGTGGCCGAG
>DATHLI010000348.1:0-3651 GCA_035488355.1 bacterium
GATCATCGAGGTCGGGAAATACGCGATGGCGAAAGGCACAGGCGCGGATCCCCACCGCCACCCCAACGAGCAGATCGTCTACGTGCTGCGGGGGAAGCTGCGGGTGCGGGTGGAGCAGGAGGAACGGATCCTCGAGCCGGGAGATGTCGTCCATTTCCCCGCCGACGCGATCCACGAGGTCCGCGCGCTGGAGGACAGCGAGTTTCTGAGCAGCAAGAACCTGGTCGACGGCAAGGGGAGCAAGGGCTGGTCGGCGGCGGCGCCGGTTCGCGATCGACGCGGGCGCTAGCCGAGGAGGATCCGATGCCGGTATTCCGGTTCGCCGATATCAAGAGCGAGTACGTGACGCCGAAATACTCGAAGGCGTTCGGCCCGCTCCTCACGGGGACGCAGATCGAGGTGGGGCGGCTGCACTTCGGGAAGGGCGAAGGCGCGGTGCCGCACGCGCATCCGCAGGAACAGGTCATGGTGGTGCTCTCCGGACGCCTGCGGGTGATCCTCGACGGGCAGACGAGCGACCTCGGGCCGGGCGAGGGGTTCCTGGCGCCGCCGAACGCGCGGCACCAGGTCCAGGCGCTGGAAGAGACCGAGGTATTGAGCTGCAAGGGGCTCGTGGACGGCCGCGGGCACCGGATCTGAGCGCCCCGGCGCCGGTCCTGAACGCATGATGAGCGCGACGGTCGTCCGGATCGCCATCCGCCGGAGCGCCTATTACGATTCCGTGACCCTCATGCAGGCGCAGCAGGCGCTGCGCGCCTTCCCCGGGATCGCCGAAGCCGGGGTGGTCATGGGGACGGAAGCCAACCTGGATCTCCTACGTCAGGCCGGACTCGACCCGGGGAGCGCGACCGCGACCCCCGATGATCTCGTCGTTGCCGTCCGCGGCGACCGCGAGGAGCGCGTGGAGGCCGCGTTGGCGTCGCTGGACGCGCTGCTCCGGCCCGGGACCTCCGGCACGGCCCGGCATCGCGAGGCGGAGGGGCGTCCGCCGGGCGGCGCGGGCGAGGAGGTCTACCGGCCGCGGACCGTGGCCGCCGCGGCCCGCCTGCTGCCGGACGCCAATCTGGCGCTCATCTCGGTGCCCGGCCGATTCGCCGCGGGTGTCGCGCGCGAGGCGCTCGAGGCCGGGCTCCACGTGATGCTGTTCAGCGATAACGTCCCGGTCGAGGACGAGGTGCGGCTCAAGCGGATGAGCCGGGAGGCCGGGCGGGTCTGCATGGGCCCGGACTGCGGGACCGCGATCATCGGCGGCGCCGCACTCGGGTTTGCCAACCGCGTGCGGCGGGGGCCCGTTGGACTGGCGGCGGCGGCGGGAACCGGGCTCCAGGAGGTGGCCACCATCGTGCACCGCCTCGGAGGAGGGATTTCGCACGCGCTCGGGACCGGGGGCAGGGACCTCACCGCTGAGGTGGGGGGAGCGGCCATGATGGACGCCCTCACGCTCCTGGGGGCCGATCCCTCTACCACGGCCGTCGTGCTGGTGTCCAAACCGCCGGATCCGGGCGTCGCCCGGCGTCTCCTGGCGCACGCGGCCGCGATCGGCAAGCCCGTGGTCGTGGCCTTTGTCGGAGCGGCCCCGGAGGCGGCCGCCGGCGGGCGTCTGTACCCCGCCTTGACGCTCGAGGAGGCGGGGCGCCTCGGCGCGCACCTGGCCGGGGGGGCGCCGCGGGATCCCGAGGACCCCGTGGAGGCCTGGCGGTCGGGGGCCCGGCGTCGTGCCGGGGCGGCGGCGGCGCGGCTCGCTCCGTCGCAGCGGTTCCTGCGCGCGCTCTACAGCGGCGGGACCCTCTGCGCGGAATGCGTGGGCCTCCTGCACTCCGTGCTGCGCCCCCTCCACACCAACGTGCCGGTCGGGAGCGCGCGGCCGCTCGGATCTCCCGCCCGCAGCGCGGCGCACACCGTCCTCGATCTGGGGGCGGATGAGTACACCGTCGGCCGCCTCCACCCGATGCTCGACATGACGCTGCGCGCCCAGCGCCTGAGTCAGGAGGCGGCGGATCCGCAGGTGGGGGTAATTTTGTTGGACGTGGTGCTGGGCGAGGGCGTGCATCCCGACCCGGCCGGAGCGCTGTCACCGGTCATCGGCGAGGCCCGGAGGGCGGCGGCCGCCGCCGGGCGGGATCTCGCCGTGGTCGCCTCCGTCTGCGGCACGGATGCGGATCCCCAGAACCGCTCCCGGCAGGTCGCGCGGCTCGAAGCCGCCGGCGTGCTCGTTGAAGAGAGCAACGCGCGGGCGGCGGCCCTCGCGGGCGCCGTCCTCGCCGGCGATGCGGCTCTGGACTCGCTTCACCGGCCCCTCTCCGCGGCGGGCGCACCGGGACCCGCGGCGCAAGCGAGTCCAGGTGCGGATGACCGATCCGGCTCGCGGCCCTCCGAGGCTGCGGCGGCGCTGCTCGCCCGCGCCCCCAGGGTCGTGAACGTCGGGCTGGCGATCTTCGCCGAGAGCCTGCGGGCGCAGCAGGTGCCGGTGATCGATCTCGACTGGCGGCCGCCGGCGGGGGGAGACCGGGCGATGCTGGATCTGCTCGCCCGGCTGGAATGACGCAGATTGACGACGCGAACGGCACGGCGGTCCGGCGGGTGCTGGAGGCCACCCCGGTGCTCGTCGGGATCGGCCGCGCGCGCGACGTGATCCCGGACATGGCCGATGATCTCCTGCTCCACGCCGGTCCTCCGATCCTGTGGGACCGGATGTCCGGTCCGGTGCGCGGCGCGGTGGTCGGCGCGCTGCTCTACGAGCGGAGGGCCGGGACCGAGTCGGAGGCGGTCGCCCTCGTGGAGTCGGGCCGGATCCGGTTCGACCCCTGCCACCATCACGCCGCGGTCGGCCCGATGGCCGGGATCGTCTCCGGGTCGATGCCGGTCTGCATCGTGGAAAATCGGAAGGGCGGCAACCGGGCCTACGCCACGCTCAACGAAGGCTACGGCGCGGTGCTGCGCTACGGCGCCTACGGCGCCGCGGTGCTGGAGCGGCTGCGGTGGATCGAGCGCACGCTGGCCCCGGCCCTCGGCCGCGCGCTGGACCTCTGCGGTGGGATCGACATGAAGTCCTTGATCGCCCAGGCGCTCGCGATGGGGGATGAGGGCCACAACCGCAACCGGGCGGGCTCGGCGCTGCTCGGGCGGCTGCTGGGACCGCATCTCGTCCGGACCGGGCTCCCCTCCGGCGACCTGAGCGAGGTCTTCCGGTACGTCGCGGACAACGACCTCGCGGCGCTGAACCCGGTGATGGCGGCCTGCAAAGCGACGATGGACGCGGCCCACGGCGTCGCGGGGAGCACGCTCGTCACCGCGATGGCGCGCAACGGCACGGACTTTGGGATCCGGGTGAGCGGGCTCGGGGACCGGTGGTTTACCGCTCCCGCCGAGATCCCGCACGGGCTCTACTTCCCCGGGTTCACCGCCGCCGATGCCAACCCCGACGTCGGCGACTCCGCGATCACCGAGACCGCCGGGGTCGGCGCCTTCGCCATGGCCGCCGCGCCGGCGATCGTGAAGTTCGTCAGCGGGACCGCGCGGGACGCGCTCACGTCGACCCTGGAGATGTACGAGATCACGCTCGCGGAGAACGCCGCGTTCGGGATCCCCGCGCTCGACTTCCGCGGCACCCCGACCGGGATCGACATCCGCCGGGTGGCGCGAACCGGGATC
>DATHLI010000349.1:0-25708 GCA_035488355.1 bacterium
TCTGGTCGTCGTCAGACCCCAGAAGGAAGAACGAGTTCGTGGCGTCGTCCACCACCGCCGCTTCCTTCTTGACCCCCGTCAGCGGCGTCATGTAGGTCGTCACAAACGTGCTGGCCAGCATGTTCGTCACCCGGTGCTGGCTGATGGCGGTCAGCTTGTCCTTCCTCGCCACGATCATGTTCGAGCCGATGAGTTGGAACCCCAGCCCGTTCGGTTCGAGAATGAGATGCATGGCTTCGGTGAAGGTCACGTCCGTCAGCCGGACGGTGATCCTTCCCTGCACACCGGCGTCGGTGACCAGGTTCACGTGCGCGAGCTTGGCCAGCGCGGACAGCACGTCGGTGATGTCCACATTGCGCAGCTCCAGGCTGATCTTCTGATCGAACCCCACCGCCGCCCCGGGCTGGGGCGCGGGCGGGGCCGCCGGCGGCAGCGGAAGCTGGGTCGGTTCAGCGCGCGGGGGGATCGGCTGTCCGCCGACGATCGTCGGAATGCTGAGGAGAATCGCGCCCCGACCCGGCGATGTGGTCAGATGGAACCTGATCGGCTGGACGAGCTCCAGGACCACCCGGACGATGGTGGGCTCGAACTGCCCGACCCGCACTTTCGTGACGAGGCCGCGCGCCACAGGCACCTCCCCGGCCGGAATCCCGAGCTGCGCGCCCGGCACATCGACGACAATCCAGTTGGGCTGCACGTCGCGCACCTGGTACCGCACGGGCCCCGACGCCACGATCGCGACCTGAAGCTGGGAGGCCACCTCCTTCAGGTTGATCCCGGTGACCTTCACGGGCGCGGCCTGGGCCTGGCTCGTCGGCCAGAGAGCAAGGGCGAAGAGCAGCGTGAGTCCGACGGCGGCGGATCGGCGGCAACGCCGTAAAGGGGCCTTCATGATGACTGCTCACCTCCGATGTTCAGTTCAAAGGTCACATCATTTTCCTTCAGGACGACTTTTTCCGGCTGAATCGACACCACCACGGCGCCGCCAACCCGCTCGCCCTCACCGACGATATAGGTGCGTCCGTCCGATTCGATAATGGCCACCCGGGAGCGCGCGCCCATGATTCCGGCCACGCGCATGCGGCCGCCCCCGCCCCCTCCCATCCCGGGGCTCGTGAATCCCGGCAGCTGCCCAGGCAGCTGCCCTGGCAATGGCGGCAGCGGCATAGATGGGACAGGCACCCCCATGCCGCCCCCGGGCGTTGCCAGGGGGATGAACGGATCTTGGCGCCCACGAGGGCCGGACCCCACGATCGCCGCTTCTGAGTTTGGGTTCGGCGGGGTTTGGGCGGCCGGCGCAGGGGCTCCGGGCTGGGGCTCCCCACCCGGCGGCATTGCGCCGGGTTTGCCCGGGGTTGCGGGAGTCCCCGCTCCCGCGGGGGGGACGGCGGGCGACGCTCCCGGAACCGGCGGCTTCCCTGGGGTTCCGGGCGCCGGCGCCGCGGGCATCACCCCGGCCGGCGTGGGGCCTCCCTTCGCCGGCGCAGGCGCCGATGGTGCGGGCGGCGTGGCGCCGGGCGTCCCCCGCGCACCGCCGGGCGATGCAGTCGGTGTGCCGGCATGCGCGGCGGCCTGCGTGGTCCCCGGCGACCCCGCCGGCGCGCCGGGAGACGGCGCACCCGGCTTTCCGGTCACCGGCATCGGCGCTCGGGAAGGAGCCGTCGCGGCTCCGGGCCGGGGCGGCCGCGTCATGAGGTTCGGCAGGCTCATGAGCCGCGAGACGTTCCCGTGGCTCACGTAGAGGAGGCCCGCCGCGACGACGACGAGGAGCCCGAGCAGTGGACGGATCTTTTTCATCGGCTCCCCCCGCTTTCCGGCAGCACGTAGGTGGTCGCTTGGAGTCCGAGGTTGAGCGTCGGGGAAATCTGTCCCACCCTGGCGGTCGGACTGAGCCGAAGGTCGGTCATGGAGATAAACCGGGGGAAGGTCTCAATCCCGTGCACGAAGCTCGAAATCACGTCGAACGGACCTTCCACGTTGAGCTCCAGGGAAAAGGTCTGGTAGGAGATTGCCGCCGTGGCCGGCGCCGGCGGCGCGCCGGGACGGCTGGGTTGGGGCGCTCCCACCGGCTGCTGCGGCGTCTGGAGCGGCCCGGGCTTGATCAGGGTGAGGTTCGCGCTGACCTGGGAGGCGAGGGTCTCGAGGCGCACGAGCAGCACCGGGATCTCGCGCGCGGACGGGAGCTTGGCTTCGGTGTCTTGAAGGTCGTGCTGAATCTGCTGCACCCTCCGGTCCAGTTCCTCCTTGCGCGCCGCCTGGGCCTGGAGGCGCGCGAGGTCGGCCTGCGCCGCCTTCAGCTGCCGGGACACCGCGCTGATCTCCCTCGTCTTCGGCGTGTAGACATAGAAGTAGAAGACGACGAGCAGCCCCACCACGGCGAGCGCCCACACGACGAACTTGTCGCGAGCCGTGAGAGGCTTCATTGCACCTCACCGGTCTTCTGCACGACCAGCCGAGTGGGCTGGGTCCCGCCGGGCGGCGCGCTCGGGTTGCCGGAAGCGCCGCCGCCGGGGGAGGTGACGGCGAGCCCGGGAAGGGAGTTCGACCCGCCGGCGCTCATCGGCGCCAGCTCTCCGGTCACCTGGAACTTGACCACATCGCGTTCGCCGATCTTCTCCTTCTGCGTCGATGTCAGGTCGATGTTGCGGAACCTGTCGGAGTCCTTGAGGGCGACCATGAAGCGCGCGACCGACCTGTAGGTAAATGTATACCCGTCGAAGACCACCCCGCGCGCGCCGGACGTGGCCAGGTCGATCAGCCAGACGTCCTGCGGAATGACCGTGCGGAGCGCCCGGAGCGAGTCCGTGGCAGGCAGCTGCCGGGACAGGAGCGCCCGAAGCACCGTCTGACGGTCCTGCAGGCGGCGCAGCGTTTGCTCCAGCCGGTCGACCTCCTGGGCGATGGGCCGCAGGGCCTCCATCTTCTTGTTGACGTCGTTGAGCTGTCGATGAAGCGCGCCCAGCCTGGTTCCCAGGAAAATGGTGACCACGATCAGGAGGCCGACGACGGCCGCCGTGGCCAGGAAGGCCAGCATGACACCGGGCGCGGGACCGATCGGCCGGCGCCGTCCCGGGGCGAGGAGGTTGATCGTGATCATCGCGGCTTACTCTCCCCTCAGGGCCAAGCCCACGGCTACCGCCATCATCGGGCCGACATCGCTCAGGTACTCCTTCGGGAACGCGTCCGCGCTGCAGCCGGCAAAGGGGTTCCCGATCTCCACCGGAAGCCCCAGTTCCTCGCTGAGGAACGGGGCGAGGTTCTTGAGCTTCGCCGTTCCCCCCGTCAGGATGACCTTCGAGACCGCCTGCCCGCGCGACCGCGTCTGGTAGTAGTCGAGCGACCGGCGGACCTCGGTAAAGATGCTGTTGATCACCGGGAGAATCGCTTCGTGCACCTGGACGAGCGTGTTGTCGCCGGGCTGCTGCCCCTCCAGCAGGAGCTGAGCCCGCTCTTCTTTGAGCGTTTGCGCCGCCGGGACCTCCAGGCTCAGGGCCTCGGCGATGGCCTTGGTCACGGCGGTGCCGCCGGTGGAGATGTTCCGGGCAAGGCGCAGGCGCTCGCCCTCCATGATGATGATGTCCGAACTCTCCGCGCCCAGATCGACGTAGATGATGGTGCCCTGCGCCTGGCCGTCCCGGCGTCCGACGGAGCGGAGCATCGAAAACGGCGCGACGTCGAGGATCGACGCCGACAGGCCGATCGTGTGCAGGGCCGCGAGCTGACGGTCCACGACTTCCTTGCGGGCGGCCACCAGAAGAATTTCGACCTGCCCTTCTTCGGCGGCCTTCCCCAACACCTGAAAGTCCCGGCTGACCTCTTTGACGCCGTACGGCAGATACCGCTCGGCTTCGTACGCGACCGCCTGCTCCAGTTCCGCGTCGGGCATATCGGGGAGCTTGAGCTCGCGCACGATCACCGCTTCGCCTCCCAGCGCGGTGACCACCCGGTTGCCTTTGATCCCGGCGGTGGTGAGGAGATTGCGGATCGCCATGCCGAGCACTTCGGCGCTGGCGGCGGCTCCATCGGCAATCGCGCCTTGGGGGGTCGGGATGACACCGAGGCGGGCAACTTTACGCCGGCTGCCGCCCGCCGGCACCACCTCAACCGCCTTGAGGGTATGGCTTCCCAGGTCGAGCCCGATGGACGAGCGGCTCCCAAACAAGCCCATACTCCGGAGCCTCCTTCACGGTGGCACGAACCCCTATTCGCCCTTTCAATTCCGGGTCCTGCATTAGAATGCGAACGCGCGTTCGCCGGGGTATCCGGCCCCCGGCACGTCCCTCGTTCACGCCTCAGGCTGCGGGGCGTGCGGGCCACGGATGACGGCGCCGCATGTATGCCGTAAATTGTATGCCGCAATCCCGCATCGCTTAGACATCGAACTGCCGACCCGGAGCCGGCCTGCCCCAGAGCCGTCACCTGCCGGCGAGAATCACCGGGACCGTCTTCACCAGGACGATGACGTCAAGCCACAACGACCAGTTGTTCACGTACCATCGATCCAACCGCGACCGCTCGCGCAGGTCGAGGGCATTCTTCCCGCTGACCTGCCACAGCCCGGTCATGCCGGGCCGGACATCGGTCAACCCGTCGTGCTCGATCAGCGCCGTCTCGGGGCTCAGGTACGGCCTCGGCCCCACGAGGCTCATCTCTCCGCGCATCACGTTCAGCAGCTGCGGAATCTCGTCGAGCGAATACCTCCTCAGGAACCGGCCGATGCGGGTGACGCGGGGATCGTAGGTGCGCAGCTTCCGATAGCGCTCCCATTCGGCGGCCGCCGCCGGATGGACCTCGAGGTACGCCCCGAGGCGCCGGTCGGCGTCCCGGAACATCGTCCGCAGTTTGTAGCACGCGAAGGGGATCCCCCTGCGCCCGACGCGCGGCTCCACATGGAACGCCGGTCCCCGCGACTCGCACAGGATCGCCAGCGCCGCTACGGCCACGACAGGCGCGAGCGCCACGCCGAGGGCGGAGGCCACGGCCAGGTCGAAGACTCTCTTCACCGCCAGGTTCCACGGCTTCAGCAGATTGTTCGGGACCCGCAGGAGCAGCGCACGATCTTCGAGCAGCCCGATGACCTCCACGCCCAGCACCGGCGCCTCGGCGAGGTCGGGGACGATGACGACGTTTTCCGCCACCTCTCGGAGGCGCTCGACGAGCCGCAGGAACTCCGCGCGGCCCAGTTCGGGGATCGCCAGAATCACTTCGCGCGCTCCGACCGCGACCGCACGGCCCGGCGCCTCCAGCGGATCGGCAATCGCCTCCACGACGTCATACCCCAGGGTGCGGTTGCGGCGGAGGGCCTCCAGGAGCGCCGCGGCCCGCCGTCCATGCCCCACGAGCAGCGCCGGCTTGCGCCACGGTCCCGCGGCGAACAACGCCTCTTTGGTGGCGCCCCGCAGGAGGGGCAGGACCACGAGCAGGATCCCCCAGGCCAGGACCACGACCGGCCGCGAGACATCGCCGCCGGTCTTCGCCACCGACAACGCGGCGAACATCAGCACGACCGCAATCGTGGCCGCCATGAGGCAGCGGCGGACCTCTTCCCAATAGGGGTCTCTGCGGGTATAGAGCCCCGTGTACGCGAGGGCGGTAAGGTAGACCACGGGGACCCACCACAGGGCCGCGTAGTGGGCGAGGGGGTAGGTCGGCCGCTCAAACCCTTGGGAAAGCACAGGGAGCAGCGAGATGCGTATGCCGACGGCAATGCCCAGCGCGGCGGCGAGCGCCAGGAGATCCGAGGCCACAAGCGCCAGGAGCGAGACCGTCCGTGCCCAGGTTCGAGACCGGGCCAACCCGCCCGGCAGCGAGAGCAGGCGCGCGGTCACCTTCCGAGGTTCTTGATGCGCTCTCTCCACCATTCCTTGAGGAATATGCCCAGAAACGCCGCGTCCCGGACGAGATAGCGCTTCCAGAGGCGCCCCGGCTCCAGCGCGAGGCGCCACAGCCACTCCAGCCCGGCCCGCTGCATCCAGCCCGGGGCGCGGGTCCGGCTTCCGGCAGCAAAATCGAGCGCAGCCCCGACGCACACCGCCACGATGGTGTCGAGGCGGTCCCAGTGACGGTGCACCCAGAGCTCCTGCTTCGGCGATCCCAGGGCCACGAACAGGAGCGTCGGCTCGACCTCGTTCACGGCGTGCACGGCCGCCTCCGCCGCCGCCCCTTCGGGCTCGAAGTGGTCCGGAGGGCTGTAGGTCCCCGCCACGCGCAGCCCCGGAAATCGGGCCTCGAGGCGCCGGGCCGCCATGTGGGCGACGCCCGGCTGCCCGCCGAGGAAGAACACCGTGTGCCCCCTCTCCGCCGCGAGACGGCATAAGGCCGGCACGAGATCGGCGCCGGCGACCCGGGCGCGGAGCGGCCGGCCGAGCAGACGCGTCCCCCAGATGATCGGCATGCCGTCCGCCACGCGGAGCGCAGCCCGCTCGCACGCGACCCGAAACGCGGCGTCCTGCCGGAACCGCACGACGAAATCGACGTTCATCGTCACGACGTAACCCCGGATCCCGCCGGCGATTGCCCGGTCGAGCCCCGCGACCGCCTCTTGAAGGTTGACATCGTCAAACACGACATCCCCCAGCGCCACCCGCCGGACGGAGCGAGGCCCCTCCCCTCCGTGCTGCCCGACAGACGCGCCGCGGGCGCTCACCCCCTCGTCTCCGCGCGGGAGATCGGCCTCATCGCCCGATCCCTGCCGGATCGCGTCACTGCCTCCGTGCCCGAATGGCGTCCAGACGGAGCTGCGCGCGGCGCAGCAGCCGCCTCGCGCTGAAGCCGTATCGCGCAAGGAGCAAAGCAAACTTGAGCCGCCAGACCGGATCCAGATACCCTGTGCGCCGCAGATCGGCGGGAACATAGCCGCTCACATGCGAGGTGAACCACTCGATGTAATTATTCGCCACAGAGCGCGTGAACAATGCCACCTCACGCTGCCGGCGGATGAGCCATCCGGCAAGAAAGCGATAATCGAGGAGCACGAAGGGTTCGATCTCGAGGGCGGCTTTGAGCGCCTGGGCCGCGCTCGTCAGATCGGCCGCGCAGTAGTGCAGGTAGGCGAGTTGGAGCTTGATCATGGCCCTGGTGAACGGGTGCGCCAGGCTTCCGCCGACTTTGAAGGTCTTCGCTTCGAGCGCCTGCATCACGTCGAAATACCGCCCGCGGTGGACCTCGGGTTCCTGTCCGATCGCCGTGTTTGTCGTGTGAATTCGATAGTACGCCACCGGCCCGGGCAGAAACGCCATCTTGTAGTGGGCCGCGATCCGGATCCACAGCTCCCAGTCCTCGTACTCGAGGTGTTCGTCGCGCAGACCCACCTTCTCGAGACATTCGCGGCGAAGCATGACGGTCCGCGCGTACAGGCAGTTCCCCTCCAGCAGCGACAGCAGGGGATCCCGCTCGCGCGACAGGTCTCTGGCGAACGTGAGCCCCAGCCGGCGGCCGTCCGCATCGATCACCGTTGCCGGACCGTACACCAGCCCGATCTCAGCATGCTGTCCCAAGAACGTGACCTGCCGTTCCACCTTGTCCCGCACGAATGCGTCGTCGGAGGAGAGCCCGCACCAGTAACCGCCGCCCGACCTCTGGAAAGCGAGGTTGGCGGTCGCGGAGGCGCCCCGATGCGCATTCCCATCGTGGGTGAACACCTTCACCCGGGCCGGGTGGCGCGACGCGTAGCCCCGGGCGATCTCCAGGCTCTTGTCCGTCGAGCCGTCGTCGACAATGACGAGCTCGACATGAGGGTAGGTCTGCGCGAGCACGCTCTCGATGGCTGCGGGGAGGAAGGGCGCATGGTTGAACGACGGCATGCACACGCTCACCAGCGGGGCCCCGCCGCGGGGGCGCGGCTCGTTCGACCGGCTGGAGGTCAGGGACGGTTGGGGACCGCGCTGAGCAGGCATCGCGTCTTCTCAACCCTCCGAATCAATAGAGGAGCCGGCCGTGATTCCTCCGGAACCGGTCGAGCGTGTCCCGCCGCACACACCGGCGCACGCTCAGCAGGCCCGGCAGACGTTGCGCACACCAGATCACATGCCGGGCGAGCGGGAGAGGGTTCCCCTTGAGGAGCAGCAGCGCGTATCCCATCCTGATGAGGTGCTGGGACAGGACGTATCTCCATGGGAGGTGGCGAACATTCATTTCAAAGCGATTCTCCAGCTCACGGATCACCGACGTTGACCGAGGGAGGCGGGCCGAAGGGACCTGCATGTGCATCACGGTCACGCTGGGGAAATACACGATGCGAAACCCGGCATCGAGGACCCGCCACGACACCTCGAGATCCTCGAGCCAGAAGAAAAAATGCTCGACATAGAGACCAACCGTCTCGTGCACCTGCCGGCGGATCGCATGGCCGCCTCCCAAGAAGTGGCTGGTTTCAAATTCCACATCGGGATCCAGTGCGCGGTTGAACGTGGGGAACTCCCTCGGCCGCACCTCCCCCGATGGGCCGACAATCTTAAACGTGAGCACCCCAATCGAGGGATCTGCCAGGAACCTCTCAACGATCCGCGCCGTCGCCCCACTGTCAAGGAGCACCGCATCATCGTCAATGGAGACAAGGATCTCTCCCCGGGCGGCCTGAATGCCGAAATTCCGCCCTCCGCTCACCCCCCGGTTCTCTTCGAGCCGATGGTAACGAACATGATCGTGAGTGCGCGCAAAGGCGTCGACCGCTCCCGGAGTGTCATCCACCGAGCCATTGTCCACGAGCACGATTTCAGCCGGAGCGTAGTCCTGGCGGGCGATCGAATCCAGCGCCGCCCGGAGTTCGGCAGAACGATTGCGGGTCACCACGATAAATGAAACGAAAGGGTTTACCATCGCGTCGCCAACACACTCAGAAACGCTCCGCGGGTGCGGAGCTCCTCACGATGCCGACACGCCCCGTCAATCCATGCGGCGCAACCATAGCGTACCACAACAGATCTTACCCACAACTGGCGGGAAACAGACTATCGGGACGAGCGGATGTGCCTATGGCGCACGGGTCTGCTGATACCAGGCGATGGTGCGTGTGAGCCCTTCCTCAAGAGGCACCCGCGCCCGAAACGCAAACAGACGCTCGGCCCTGCTGGTATCCAGGCAGCGCCGCGGCTGACCATCGGGCTGGCTCGCGTCCCAGACGATCGTCCCTTTGAACCCCGTTAACCGCGCAATCACCTGCGCAAGATCCCGGATGCTGATCTCAACCCCCGATCCCAAATTGACGGGATCGCTCATATTGTAGCGCTCGGCGGCGAGCACAATGCCCTCGGCAGCGTCATCGACGTAGAGAAATTCCCGGGTCGCGCTGCCGGTGCCCCACGCGACGATGCGCTCTTCGCCATTCGCCCGTGCCTCCAGACACCTTCGGATCAATGCCGGGATCACGTGGGATCGCTCCGGGTCGAACGCGTCGCGGGGACCGTAGAGGTTGACGGGGATGAGGTAGATGGAATTGAAGCCATACTGCTGGCGGTAGGCCTCCGACTGGACTAAGAGCATCTTCTTCGCCAGGCCATACGGGGCATTCGTCTCCTCCGGGTAGCCGTTCCACAGGTCCTCCTCTCGAAAGGGGATCGGCGTACGTTTGGGGTAGGCGCAGACGGTTCCGATCGCCACAAACTTCTTCACGCCGGCTCTCCACGACTCGTGGAGGAGCTGGACGCCCATGAGAAGGTTGTCGTAGAAGAACTCCGCGGGATGGGCCCGGTTCGCCCCGATGCCGCCCACGCGAGCGGCGAGATGGATCACGGTATCGGGTCTGGCGTCGCGCAGCAACGCCACCGCCGCTGTTGGCCGGCGCAGATCGTACTCCTTGCTGCTCGGACTCAGCGCCTCCGCGCAACCCCGGGCGCGCAACGCGGCCATCACCGAGGAGCCCAGGAATCCTGTGCCTCCCGTCACCAGCACCCGGTGGTTGTCCCAGACACTCATGACCGGGGCGCTATTCCACTCCCTGCGGGCTGGCCTTGAGCAGCGGCACCACGCTGGAATCCCACCGATGCCAGCGGGCACACTTCTGCGCCATGATCTTGCTGCCCTCGCCGGGGGGCTCCAAGCCCGCCGCCGCCGTATCGGCGTCAACCATCAGGCGGACCAACTCCTTGAAGGTCACCCTGGGCTCCCACCGGAGTTCCTTCCTCGCCCGGGCCGGGTCGGCGACGAGGTTCTCGACGTCGATCGGCCTGAAGTATCGCGGTTCGACTTTGACATACCTGCGCCAATCGAGGCCGACATACCCGAATGCCTCTTCCACAAACTCCTGCACAGAGTGACTCTCTCCCGTCCCGAGGACATAATCGTGCGGACGCTCCTGTTGAAGCATCAACCACATGCCTTCCACATACTCCGGCGCGTATCCCCAGTCGCGCCGGGCGTCGAGGTTACCCAGGTACAGGTCCTGTTGCCGCCCGCCCAGGATGGCCGCGACCGCCCTCGTGATCTTCCGCGTGACGAACGTTTCTCCCCTGCGGGGGCTCTCGTGGTTGAACAAGATCCCGTTGCACGCGAAGAGATCATAGCTTCCCCGGTAGGTGACCACCATCCAATGCGCATAGACCTTCGCGGCGGCATAGGGGCTCTTCGGGCAAAACGGGCTCCGCTCGCTCTGGGGTGCGGGTGCGTCGCCAAACATTTCGCTCGAGGACGCCTGATAGACGCGTGACCTCAGGCCGCTCCGCCGAATGGCCTCGAGAATCCGGGTCGTCCCCAGGCCCGCGATGTCGCCGGTGTACTCGGGCATATCGAAGCTGACCTTGACGTGGCTCTGCGCGCCCAGATGGTAGACCTCGTCGGGCCGGAGATCGTAGATCACCGACATCAGCTGCTCAAGGTTCGCGAGGTCGCCGTAGTGGAGGAAGAGCCGCGCGCGAGGATCGTGGGGGTCCTGGTAAATATGCTGAATGCGACTTGTGTTGAATGTTGAGGCGCGCCGGATGAGCCCGTGGACCTCGTAGCCTTTGGACAGGAGCAACTCCGCCAGATACGAGCCGTCCTGACCGGTGATGCCCGTGATGAACGCCCGTTTCCTCATCTCAGGACCTCGCCGACCTCTCGAAGCAACGGCTCTCTCAGCAGGCGTAACGCGAGCAGGTAAGAGACGGCTCCCAGCACGACTGACACCCAGAGGGTGACCCCGGCATGAGCGGTGATGCCGACGCCGATGACCATGACGAGCGTCGCAAACAGCCCTCGCCATAACAGCCCGAGCACGGGGACAGGCTGAATCTTGCGGAGCAACGTGAACACTCCCCCGACGATCATGGCGCGGGCCAGCAGGATCGCGACGGCCGACCCCACGGCCCCATAGGGAGGGATCAGCAGCCAGTTCAGCACGAGGTTGGCGCCCGTCCCGACGGCAATGGGCCGTATCATCTCGAAATGGCGATCGTGAGCCAGGATGGCATACCCAATGATGGATGCCGGGAACTGCAACAGAATCAGCAGGAGAAGGATCTGGAACACGAGCGTGCTCTCTTGGTAAGGGCTCCCGTAGAGCATGGTGATGATGGGCCGGGCGAGGACGACGCCGCCGAACGTCAATGGGAGAGCGGCGAGCATCATCGCGCTGAATGACTTCGATAACGGGGTCAGGAAATCGCCCTGGGCGGCCCTCCGCGCAAAGGTGGGGAACGCGCCTGCGGCCAGGAGCTCCGGCAAGGCCAGGAACACCTGGATCGGTTTAGACGCGGCATTATAGATCCCGACCGTTCTGGCATCCCTGAGGAACCCGAGCATGATCGAGTCGGCGTACAGAAAGAGCGAGCCCAATGTCGCCCAGATCACATAGGGCCAGGCCGTGCGGAGCATGAGCCGGGCCAGAGAGACGTCGAGATTTCTGGTGAGCCCGACCAGGAACCCACGGAGCGGAACCAAGATTGAGAACGACCCCACGGCGCTCCCCACGAGGCAGGCGAGGGCGAGATGGGCTGGAGTGTTGGCGATGCTCAAGAAAAGAAACGCCGCGATCACCGTGGCGGTGCTGCCGGCGACGCTCACGATGGCTTCCCACTGCGTCTCGTCGAGAGCACGGACCACCCAGAATCCGAAGTCTCGGATGCCGTCCAGAAAAAATACAAGGGCGACGATGAGCAGCAGCAGCCTCATGCCGGGGATCTTCGTCAAATACGGAGCGAACACCACTGTGGCACCGAGGCTGAGCACGAGTAAGGCCACCTTCGCCGAGAAGCCGGTGGCAATCCAGCGCGCCCTGCTGTCGACATCTTTCGCGATTCCCCTCGAGAGGGCAGGAATGACGCCGGCGTCTGCAAACAGCATGAACAGGGGGACAATGCTCATGGCCAGTGAGAACACACCGTACTGGCTGGTTCCCAAGACTCGTGCGGCATAGATGAAGACGATCGCCCTCATCGACCGGCTTGCGGCCTGGCCGACGACCAGCCAAAAGATGTTCTTGAGGACTGTCTGCTTGGGTGTCCCGCTCTGGAAAAGGAGTCTGCTGATCTTCATTGGCCAGCGCCCAATCACATCGTACCCACAACCGGCACGGACCAGACCGCGGACTCGGGTCCGGGGCTCAGGATGTTCTCCGGCCAACGACGCTGCGAGCGACAGGCAGTGACACCGTTCGCGAGACCGCGAGATAGTTTGTGGTCGTAAAGAGTTCGGATGTCTCCCGGTAGGTCTGGATCCGCGCCAGCCCTGCCCGCAACACCCTGTAGAGAGTGTAGCGGGGATTCAACAGTTCAAAGAAATCTCGAAAATACGTGCGCGAATCGATGTTGCACCCGCCGAACTCAAACTGGATGACATCGATGGCGTTGGTCTCGAGCAGGCGCCCTCCACCCCGCAGCACGCTCAACTCGTGACCTTCAACATCGAGCTTGAGGAACCCGATACGCGCAATCCCTCTCTCCCGACAGAAGTCCTCAAGCCTGCGGAGACGCACGGGCTCGCCCGGATGGAGTTCCTTCCCCACGTGGGCAAGCCGTCGATGATACAATGAGGCCAGACCCGACTCGACAGGGTTCGTGTACAGGACCATGGTGCCCTCGCGGTCGCTCAATCCGAAGTTGCACAACTCGATGCCGGGCCGCCCGGCAAATCTATCAGACAGTGCCGCGAACGCTCCCTCCGACGGCTCGAAGCAATAGATCTTCACGCCGTCGCCGAGACGCGCGATCAGCTCGGCCGTGTACTCGCCAACATTGGCTCCGACGTCACACACCACGCCGGGATGGGCCAGCCTGAGATGCCGGGCGACAAGGTCGATCACCCAGCGCTCGCCGCTGGTCCCGACCCTCCCATCAATGCCGATGTTCATGCCGGAGAGAGCGAAGTGGTAGAGGCGTTCCCAAAAGGGCTGGCACGCCGGCCGTCCGAGAAGGCGCCTGATCGACCGCCTGAACATCGCTCGTCTCCCATTCTTTCACACTGCCCTCAAGCCGGACAAGAGAGTTTGCACCGGCGGTCGCCGACACCTGCCCCCGCGCCCGCCCCAGGCGACGCGAGGAATCGCGCCCCGCCCGTCGCTGCGCCGCTGTCCGCCGAGGGTTTTGAATACGTCAGAGGGAACATCGCACATAACCCTGGGACACCCGCCCGACCCGGGGCCGGCCCGGCTACGAGCGGCCGGCCCTGGGCATAGGGGGCTATGGGGTCATGAGGGTGAACCGCATCACACGCCTCTACAAGCGCTGGCTCGTCCCCATCTGGGACCCGGTGAAGACCTTTGGCGCGATTCCACAGTACAGCCGGTACGCCGGCGACTGGATCCGCTACGCGCGCTCACCAGGGTCCGAGCCGCTTCGCCTCGCGGAGGGGTATCCGTGCCTCTCCGATCGCACGGCACAGACGCCGTTCGACCCACACTATTTCTACCAGGCGGTCTGGGCGATGGATCGGATCAGCACATGCGGTGGCCGGAGGCACGTCGACATCGGCTCGGATGTCCTGTTCGTCGGGATGCTCAGCCCGCGTATTCCGGTCACCTTCATCGATATCAGGCCCGTGGACGCGCGGCTGCCGCGTCTGACGTGCGTCGAGGCCAGCATCCTCGCGCTGCCGCTCCGTGACCGATCCGTCGTCTCGTTGTCCTGCCTGCATGTGGCCGAGCACATCGGGCTGGGGCGGTATGGCGACCCCCTCAATCCCTTCGGAACACGAATCGCCTGCGCTGAGCTGATGCGCGTCCTGGCCCCCGATGCGAACCTCTTCTTCTCGGCTCCCGTCGGCCGGGCCCGGGTCTGCTTCAACGCCCATCGCATCCACACGCCCGCTCAGATCATCGAGTATTTCGACGCCCTGTCCCTCGTCGAGTTCTCGGCAGTGGACGACGACGGACGCTTCGTCACCCATGCCGATCCCGGCGCCGTGGCACAGGCCGCCTACGCCTGCGGATTATTCTGGTTCCGAAGAGCACGCCCATGAGGATGATCCGTAAAGCCCCACGGTACGCTCAGGACTGGGTGGCACACGTACGCCAGCGCAGAAGGATGTTGAAGTTCTATCCCCGGTTCATTCGACGAGGGGATCTGTGCTTTGATATCGGAGCGAATGTGGGACGCACGACCGAGGTCTTTCTCGCCCTGGGGGCAAGAGTCATCTGCGTCGAGCCTGAAGCATCGAGTCTGCGAAGGCTCCGTGAGCGATTCGGGCATGACAAGAACGTCGTCCTCGTGGACAACGCCCTTGGGGACCACGAAGGCGAGGGGGAACTGGCCGTCTGCGAAGGCGCGTCGACGATTTCCACCATGTCTGAGAAGTGGAAAACCCAGGGCCGCTTCGCCAAAGAGTCCGAATGGACAAGAACGCAGCGGGTGCCCATCACCACCCTCGATACCCTGGTCTTGCGGTATGGGTGCCCGGCCTTTTGCAAAATCGACGTTGAGGGTTTCGAAGAACCGGCATTGAGGGGGATGACGAAACCGATCCCCTGTCTCTCGTTTGAATTCTCGAAGGAGTTCCTCGGCGAGGCAAGAAAGTGCGTGGACCACCTGCTGTCGATCGGACGGGCAGAATTCAACTGCGCGCTTGGAGAGACGATGAGGTTCGTGTTCCCCACCTGGGTCACCTCGGGAGAGCTGCACGCGAAATTGGAGTCGATGAGAGATGATCTTCTCTGGGGAGACATCTATGCAAAGTTTCTGACCTGACGGGCAACGCGGGCGCCGGCCCGGCTGCGCGCCACCGGCCGGGGGCATGGGGAACCAGGAAGGCACAAGCATCTCAGGAACACGCCGCGGGGGGGATCGCAGGACGAAGATGAGAGTCTTCTACGCGTCCGACACAACCCCAAACGACATGTTTGCCTCGAACATCTGGCGGAACAACCTCTACCTTCCCCTGGTCGATCTGGGGCATGACGTGGTCGAGTTTCGCTACGACCTTCGAAAGACATTCCGCTCTCTGGATCACACGGACCCCGCGCAGCAGGCGTTCATTGCGAAGAATCGCCCGAGGGTCAGCGACGCCTTGCTGACACAGATTCGCGTCGCCCATGCCGCCAAGCCTGTCGATCTGTTCTTTAGCTACTTCTATGACGCATGCGTCCTGCCCGAGACGATCGAGCAGATCAAGCGCTTGGGGATCACCACCGTCAACTGGTATTGCAACGGATCCTACCAGCTGCATCTGGTCGCGGAGATCGCTCCGCATTATGACTGGTGTCTCGTCCCTGAGAAATTCCGGATTCCCGACTACGAGCGGATGGGCGCCAGGCCGCTCTACTGCCAGGAAGCGGCGAACCCCAACATCTACCGGCCGTTCGATGTCCCCGTGGAATTCGACGTCACCTTTGTCGGGCAAGCCTACGGTGAGCGCCCGCAGATCATCAAGGGACTTCGCGACTCGGCGATCGACATTCGCGTCTGGGGCTACGGCTGGGACCGCTACGTCCGATGGCCCGCCCCTTCCACTGTCCTGCGAGCCCTTGCCCGGCGGGCCCGCGCCGTTCCCCACCTCCTGACCGCGGCCGGCAGAGTCCGCGGATCGCACCAGCTCCGCCGTGCCGGGCGTGAGACAGGGGCGGGCAGGAGCCGGCGGCGTGTGCAACTCCCCCGGCGGATCCTGGGCGGGGTGCTCGATGACCTCCAGATGATCCAGATGTTCAGCCGATCAAAGATCAACCTCGGCTTCTCCGCCTGCGGAGACCCTCAGCGCATGCAGGAGCGAATTCTTCAGATCAGGCTCCGCGACTTCGAAGTTCCGATGAGCGGGGGGTTTTACCTGGTCGAGTATATGGAGGAACTGGAAGAGTTTTTCCGGCCCGGCGAGGAGGTCGTCTGCTATCGAAATCTGGAAGATCTCGTGGAGAAGCTCAGGTACTACCTCCGCCATGATGGTGAACGAGAAAGGATTCGCCGGGCGGGGTTCGACCGCTGCCGCCGCGACCACACATGGCACAGACGGTTTCAAACCGCGTTCCGGCAAATGGGCCTGGAATGACTCACCGGACCGGCAGGGATCGGGCAGACACGCCGCTGAGGGCATGCGCCATTGCCCGCTCGAGGAGCCTGCTCGGTAGGATGGCGAAGAGAAACGGATCCAGCAGGAGCGCGCTCCACAGCGCGGTCCAGGAGGCTCTAGGCCGCGTCCACACATGCAGGGAGGCCAGCTTTGCCAGCACCATCGCCGCTTCGCCGGCCACTTCGCGTCTCTCCTTCGGGGTCGGCTTCAGCTGGCGGGTGTAGGCCGCGTAGAGCCGCCGGACCGCATCCACCACCCGGTCGATCCTCTGGTCCTGATCAGGAAGTCGGTTCCAGGAGACCACCCGGCGGAGATCTTCCACGAGCTGTGGGGAGACCTCGTCGCCCAGCAGGCCGGCGATGCTTCGCCGGCTGATCTTCACCGCCGCCGGTTCAATGAGGGATTCGACCCGTGCGCTGTTGCTGCGCTCGTGCACGCGGTACAGGCCGAGCGTCCGGGGGAGATTGACCATCCGCGTCGTGGGCGCGAGGCGCACCCACAGGTCGTAATCCTCCGTCACCATCTCCCCCCGATACGGGTCCCCGGCCGGGAGCAGCCCGCGGCGCATCATCACCGACGATTGTACAAACACGTTGCCAAAGAGCAAGTTCCACCGGAGCCGGGCCGGGGAGTAGATGTTCGGGGTCACCCGGCCGAGCGGGCGTCCGGCGCGATCGATGTGGGCTGCCCGGGCGCCGCACAGGCCCACCGCCGGGTGAGCATCCAGGAAGCGGACCTGCGCCTCCAACCGGCGGGGCAGGCTGATGTCGTCGGCATCCATGACCGCCATGTACTTCCCCTTCGCCAGCCCGCACCCGCGGTTGCGCGAGGCGGCGATCCCGCGCCGCTCCTGGGAATAGACGCGAAGGCGCGCATCAGCGCGCTCATACCCCGCGAGGATGGCGCGGGTGTCGTCAGTTGACCCGTCATCGATCACGATGAACTCAACGTCTCGAAACGTCTGAGCGAGAATGCTCTCGATCGCCTCGCGGACGTACGCGGCGCCATTATGGACCGGCATGACGACAGAAACGATGGGGGGCGGCCGAAGGGGCCGTCCGTGCGACGGCTCCATGCGCGCGGCCGCCGGTCCGGCCTCCCGTGAATCCCTGCTCACGGTGATCCGCCAGACCCGGCGTAGGTGACAAGGCGGAGCCCCCGGTCGATTCGGTCGTCCACCGTCCGGAAGCGCCAGGGACGACCGGCCACCCAGCTCTCCACGGCCGATGGAGCAAAGCGGGACCCCGAAAACGGTATGTACGTCCACCTCGCAGCGTGCCGGGCCGAGAGCCCCGTGACGAGCGCATGAAACTCCTCGGGGTTCCGGACGAGCATCAGCGTCTTTTCGAAATACACGGGACCCGCGCCCAGCGTCTGCCACTCAAGAGAACTCACGACGACGTCGGCAGGGGCGTCGCGCAGCGCCTCATTCGCCCGGGCGTTGAGGGCCATGGCCTGCGCCACCTGATCCACGCCGGATGCCTGGAGCAGGACGCTCACGGCGAGCAGCGCCCCCGCGGCCAGCCTGAGCGCCGGCCAGACGTCGGGGACCCTCGCGCGGACGCCTGCCACCGCGGACGCCGTCAGCCAGAGGAGGGGCGGCAGGATGGGGAGCAGGTAGCGCGGTCCCCACTGGAGTCCGCCGTGTGTGCCGGTGATGATCAACGCAACGGTGTAGGCGCCCACGACACCCCAGAGCAACCGCCCCGATCGAGAGAGCGGCCCGGGCAGCAGGAGGAGGACCAGAAATGGGGCAGAGGGCAGGAGGCCGGACACGACCGTCCGGGTCGACACGATGATCGATCCCGCAATGACGCCGACGAGGCCGCCCACGGCGACCAGGCCGGACGATCGCCGCGCAACGCCCACGCGCAGGAGGAGGCCGGCGAGCAGCAGCCCGGCCACGAGTAAGATACCGATCGCCACAGCCTGGGGGTTGAAGGCATAGTAATCGGGAGAGATGAGCTGATAGTAGAGGTTCCCGAGCTTGTCGCCGACCCAGGCGCCGGGCGCCCGTCCTGTGGCGGCCTCGACGGCCTTGCCGACCCGCCCCGCGACCAGGTCCTGACCTCTCCAGCCCAGCGGAGTTCCCACGAGGTGATAGTTCAGGGTCCAGACGAGGCCGGCGGGCCCCGCGAGACCGACGAGGAGCGCGATGAGACCTCGGACTCGGCCGCGGCCGGCCGTCCACAGCCATGCGACCCCGAGCGCAAGGATGAGGACGTACATCTCATTGCGCAACCACAGCCCACATCCGAGAAGGGCCCCGGCGAGCACAAGCGTCGAGGCGCGCCAGCCTTCCCCCGCGTCGAGGGCGCCGGCCGCCAGAGCCAGCCCCCCCGCGCTGAGCGCAACAATCAGCGTGTGATCCCAAAAGACCGCGCTGTACACCACGAGGGGCGTCGCCAGGGCGAAGGCCAGCGTCGCGGCCGGCGCAAGACCCGGCTCTCGCCGCTCCAGCACGCGGTACACCACCAGCGCGGCTCCTAGCCCGGCCGCCATGGGAAGGACAATGAGTCCGGGGCGCCCGAGGAAATGAAACAACGGAGCCGTCATCGCGGGAAAATACGGGGGATAGGAGAGGTATTGCTTGCCGCCCCTGACGAAGTGAAACCACGGTCCAAACGGGAAAAAGCGGCCGTCGGGATCAAGGGAGGACGCCGGATAGGAAATGGAGACCTCGCGGAAGTGCGCGCGCGCGAGGCCCTCCATCTGCACGAACCGCACCGCCGAGTCGGGAGACCAGAACCCGCCGGAGCGCAGGAGCGGGATCGCCGCGAGCACCTGGGCGGCAAGGCAGGCCAACAGGACGAGCCCGAGGGTGCGCCCGGCGCGCACGGCCGCTCGCGCGGGACCGGCCTCAGGCAGGAGGGCGCCGGCGGACGGAAAGAGACGGACCGCATCCCCGCGGGGCGATCCCATCATGCGGCGCGCCGCGACGGACGCCTGGGTCGCAGTTCCCGGCCCAGGAGCCGTGCGTAGTCCCAGAGCGTCCTGCCGAGACGCATCTTGCTGGCCCCGCCCTTCAGGTCGTATCGGAGGATCAGGGGCACCTCGGCGATGCGTGGCCGAAGTGCCCGGGCCTTCAATAATAGTTCGGTCATGACGGAGAACGCCGCCGCCTCGACGAGGGCATCGCCGTGGCGGGCCCACAGCGCTTTGAGCAGACCCGCCCGGTAAGCCCGAAAGCCGGTCGTGTAGTCGCGCACCCCGCCGATCGGACAGAGGCAGCGGAAGAGCACCCCTGCGGCCCGGCTCAACGCCCGGCGCCGCCACGGGACCCCCTCCTCCCGCCCGCCGCGGACGAACCGCGAGGCGATGACGATGTCGGACCCCGCGTCGATCCCGGTGAGCATGAGCGGCACCAGTTCGGGCGGATGCGTGTTATCCGCGTCCATCAAGACGACCGTATCGGCGTCGCCCGCCCGCCGGCACACTTCGCGGATCCCGGTCCGGACCGCGCTCGCCAGCCCCTGGTTCCGAGCGTGCCGCACGATCTCCACCGGCACCCGGCCGGCGGCCGCCGCGGCCGCGGTGCCGTCGCTGCTCCCGTCGTCGATCACGAGGATCCGGAACGGGAACGCCCCCGTCCACGCCGCCCCAACCCGGTCCAGCAGCGGGGGCAGATTGGCGGCCTCGTTGTAGGCCGGCAGCACGAGCCAAACCACCCGCATCATCTTCTCCCCCCTGCCCGGGCTGCGGCTCGCCTGCTCCGCGCTCCTCCCCGATGCGCCCCTGCGGGGGGAGCGCCGTGCGCTCCTTGCGCGCCTGCCGCGGACCCGTTCCGGCCTCCGCCTCGCCGGCGCGCCGCTCATGGCCTCGCCGCCTTGGCCTTGTAGCGGAGGCTCCTGAGTTCGTAGACATAGACGTAGTGGAAATCCCACTGCCGGACGCCGACAAACCCGGGCGCAAGCAACGTCCTGAGGCGGACGAAGGCGCTGTCGGGAAGGGGCACGGTCGCCACGACCCACAGGCGCGGATGGGCCTGCGCGAGGTCGAGGACCCAGGCCTTGCCGATCGCGGGGTCGGGTTTCTTCTTCACCCGCACCATGAGGAAGTTCTCGACGGGCCAGAGCGGGCGCCGTTCCAACGAGCCTTTGTAATAGTATTCAAACGGTGTTTGGGCGAAACCCGGCACGAAGAGGAGGTAATCGTTCTGAGCGGCTTCGGTCGTCACGAGCTCAGCGGCCGCCCGCCAGTTGTACGCGTCGTTTCCTTCCCAGGAATAGCCGTTGATCACCGGCGCGTTCGCCGCCAGCACCGCGATCACCACCCCGATCGCGATCGCCGGCCGGCCCAGCGGCCGCAGGCGTGGGAGACGCGGGAGGGACCTCGCCACGAGATCCATGCCCGCCGCCATCAGCAGAGCCCAGGCCGGCGCCAGGAAGGAGAAATACCGGGGATAGAAGATATTGGTCCGCTGCGACACGACGACCGCCGCGGCGATTGGAGCAGCCCAGTAACAGGCCAGACACCAGGCCCGCTCGCCCCGGAGGGCATAGATCCCTGCCCCCACCAGGGCCAGAAACGGCAGCGTGAGGAGCAGGATCATCCAGGGGGAGATGTGGGCCACGTGGAAATATCCGGCCGCGCCAAACAGCTCCCCGCCGAAACTGAAGAGCCCGAGCATTTCCACGACCGCGGCGGGGCCGACCGAAGGCCTGAACGTCGGCGATCCCCGGCCCGACACCGCCTGACTCACAAACGCCGGCGCCCACGGCAGGAAGAGGAGCAGGACGACCGCCAGCGCCAGCCCCGCCGCGATGACCGTCCGGCGATCGCGCCGCAGCCGGGGGACGAGGTAGAGCGCCTGCGATCCGAGCACCAGGAAGCCGAAGTAGTGCGTGTACAGCATCAGCGCGGTGGTGGCCACGTAGGCGATCCACGAACGGGCCCGCGGCTGCTTACCTTTGTCCCACTCTTCGCTTACCTTTGCTCCACTCCACGCTTCGATCGGCTTACCTTTGTCCCACTCTTCGCTTCGATCGGCCTTTCGATCGGCCTTGAGGGCGAGCCGCAGCGAGGCCCAGGACCCAAGGGCCAGCAGCCCGAGGAGCGGGTACATCCTGGCCTCCTGCGCCGCGCGCGCCGCAAAGGCCGAGCCCGCCAGCAGCGCCGCCCCGGCCAGCGCGACCTCCCGGTCGGCCATCCGCCGGGCGAATCCGTACAACAGCGGAACCACGAGGACCCCGAAGACGGCGGACAGGCTGCGGACGGCGACCTCGCCCGAACCGAAGAGCAGCGTCCATCCCTTCAGCAACGCGTAGTAGAGGGGAGGATGCGTGTCAAAGAGCCGGACAGACCAGACGAGCTGAAGAAACGAGCCGTGTGTCACGGAGACGCTGTACGCCTCATCGAACCACAGGCTGCGGTCGGCCAACCCCAGGAACCGGGTCTCGGCCGCGATCGCCAGGACAACGATTATGAGAGCCCGGAATCTGCGCTCTCCGATCTCAGCCCACCCCCTGACCACAGTGCTCGCCACGCACGCCCCGGACGAAACCCGAAGCGGCCGGGGTGTGCCCCCGGCCGCTTCACAGGTCTATCCCTGAAACGTTCCTAGAACGTGGAGCCGCCGCCAGACGACCCGTCCCCGGACAGCGTGATCCAGATGCTGTCGGTGCCGGTCAGCGGGGCCGTCGAGCCGCTCATCAGCATCGTGATCAGCTGGCTGTTGCCGCCGATCGACGGTGAGGCCCAGTGTGCCTGACCGGGCATAGCGAGCCCGATCGCGGCGCCCGTGCTGTCGAACGTGTTGTACTGCTGGTAGTAGGCCCACTCCAGGGTCTTCGCTTCCTGCAGGATGTTGTCCCCTTCAGCCTTGTAGGCCTTCTTCCGGGCCGCGAGGTACCGCGGGACCGCGAGGGCAATCAGGATGCCCAGAATGGCCAGGACGACCACGAGCTCGATAAGCGTGAAGCCCTGCTCCTTGCGCGTCAGCGCCTTACGAAACCACCGAAACATGATTCCATTCCTCCTTGTTCAATTTGTTGCGAACCCTCTCTGTATCTCGTTGAAGATTAGCTGTGTCAACTATTGGACTGATCCCCTACTGCCTCCCCCTTCTCCTCCTCTGCACCTCCGTGTTCACCGTCGTCCCTTGTCACCACAGGTATTAAGATACCCACCGGCGATTCGGATTAGACCACGACTTTTGCGGGGCCACCCGGGCCCCGCAAGAGCGCGGTGCTGCGCCTAGAATGAAGACGAGGCCCCGGACGTCCCGTCCGCAGACAGCCAGAGCCAGATGCTGTCGGTGCCGCCCAGCGGGGCCACAGAGCCGCTCACCAGGATCGTGATCAGCTGGCCGTTGCCGGCGAACGACGGAGAGGCCCAGTGCGCGCCACCGGGCATCGAGAGCCCGATCGCGCTGCCCGCACTGTCAAAGGTATTGAACTGCTGGTAGTAGGCCCACTCCAGAGTCTTGGCCTCTAGGAGGATGTTGTCCCCTTCAGCCTTGTAGGCTTTCTTCCGGGCCGCGAGGTACCGCGGCACGGCCAGGGCGATCAGGATGCCCAGGATGGCCAGGACCACCACCAGTTCGATGAGTGTAAAGCCCCGGTCCCTTTGCCTCAATTGTCTGGAAAATCTCCTGAACACACGCGCAACCCCCCACATCCTCCGGGAAACCAATGCTCCGATAAGTAGATACCCAACTCTCCCGATTTCAGCCCCCGGCGGCTACCGGGACGCGGCCCGCCTGGCCTCGAGAAGGTGCACCCAGATTCCAGGGTAGATCCGGGCGCCGACCGCCTGGTACACCTGCTCGAGGCGGGAACGAAGCCGTTCCATCTGGTCCGGAGTGAACGGAACCGTGGCGATGATCCAGAGACGCCGGTACCGTTTCGCCAGGGCCCGCGCCTGGATACCCGTGAACGCCGGATCACGGTCCGCACCCTGCGCGGCCTCGACCGGCGTCAGCGCCAGAGATGGATGCGGCTCACGGAAGTAGTAGGTAAACGCGATCTCGGCCGAGCCATTCACAAACAGCAGGAAGTCGCCCGGCCGCCCCTCCCGCCGCACAAGATCAGCGGCTGCGCGCCATGGGTACGGCCGAAAGCCCGGATCGAAATAGTAGCGATCGAGGACCGGCACACCGAAGGCGAGAAGACCGGCGGTGAGCAGCGCGAGCGCCTCGCCCCGCCGCCCCTGCCACCGTCCGGCGATGTCCTCCAGGCCCCGGGCGAGGAGCACGGCATAGAAGGGCAGCAGAAAGGAGAACCATCGCGGGTAGAAGATGAGCACCCGCGCGAAGGAGGCCGATGCCGTTGCGACCCCGGTGACGACAAAGGGCAGCCCCACCAGCGCCAGGCTCCGCCGGTCGGACATCCACGACGCGGCTCCCCGCCACAGGGTGACAAGGAACGGCAGGAGGATCAGCACCTGCCCCGCCGGTCCGACCGTGCCTGGGAAGAAGTAGCTCCCCATCCCGAAGAGCGATCCGCCGAAGGCCATCAACCCAAGGAGATCGCCGGGATGGAGGACGAAGGCGCCCCGGCGGTACCAGGGCCAGCCGTTCTCGTTGGCGATCTGGTGCCACAGCGAAGGCGCCCAGGGAAGGTACAGGGACGCGACCCCGCCCATGGCCAGGAGCCATGGCGCGAGGTGCGGGCGCTCATACCACGCCACCCAGATCCCGTGCGCCAGAATCACGAGTCCGCCGAAATAATGCGTGTAGATCGTGGCCGCAGCGAGCAGGACGTACCCTCCCCAGCGGAGCACCCCTCCCCGCTCACAGCATGCGACGAGGGCCAGCGTGGAGGCCAGGGCCAGCGTCCCCAGCAGGGCATACATCCTGGCATCCTGGCCGGCCATGACGGCGAAGGGGGAGACGCCGACCACGAAGGCGCTCAGGAGGCCGACCGGCGCGGTCGAGACCCGGCGCGCCAGCGCGTAGGTCAACGCGACGGACAGCACACTGCAGCACGCCGAAAGGAACCGCAGCGCGGATTCGCCGTCGCCGGCGATCCCGATCCAGGCTTTCATCAAGAAGTAGGAGAGCGGAGGGTGGGCATCGCCCGCGGCGAGCAGGGGGACGATGTCCTGCCATCTCTGCTGCCCGATCCACGCCATCCATGCTTCATCGAACCACAGGCTGTTTTGGCCGAGCAGGGAAAACCGGAGGACGGCCGCGACCGCGATGATGCCCGCCAGCGCCGCACCCGGCGCGCGCCACTTCACCGGTTTGCGGCCGGCGACGGCGGGCGCCGGACCACGCCGGGCCCGCGGCCCGGATTCGCCTGGAGCAGATACACCCACGTCCCAGTGAAATCGTAAAAGCCGGTGACCTCAAACGCACTGCGCAACGCCGGCAGCAGCCGGTCCTGCGTGTGGGCGTGGAACGTCACGGTGGCAATCAGCCACACGCGGCGGTGCCGGGCGGCCAGGGCCTCCGCCTCGGTCCGCGTGAACCCCGGGCGGGCGTTTCCTCCGGGGAGCCCTTCGGCGGCCCGCAACACCGTCGCGGGATGCGGTTCCCGGAAGTAGTAGGCAAAGGGGAGCACGGCCACATCCTCTACGTAAATGATGAAATCCCCGGGTCTGACCTGCGATCTGACGAGATCGGCCGCCGCCCGCCACCGGAAGGGCCAGGAGGACGGATCGAAATAATAGCGATCGAGCACCGGCACGCTGTACAGCAGGAGGCCCGCCGTGAGGAACGCGAGGACGCGGTCCCGCCGCCCGCGCATCCGGTCCGCCACATCCACGAGCCCCCGGGCCAGGAACATCGCGTAGAATGGGCACAGGAACGAGACCCCGTGCGGATACATCACGGGAGCCCCCAATACGACCGCAAACATCACTCCGATGACGAGGGCGGGCGGGAGCCCGATCAGCGCCAGGCCGCGCCGGTCAGACGCGAAAGACGCCGCTCCCCGCCATAGGATCACGAGAAACGGCAGGAGGAGGATGCCCTGCTCCATCGGCGGCAGCGTGCGGGCCAGGAGCAAGATGTCCTGCACCATGGACGGCAGCGTGCGGGGCAGGAGGTAGCTGGGCATCCCGAGGAGCGACCCGCCGAACGCGAACAGCCCCAGCAGCGCGCCGAGGTCGAAGGACGCCAAACTGTGCTGCGGCCACACCCGCTCATGCTGAGCCGCCGCCTGGTGCGAGAGGGCGGGGACCCAGGGGGCATAGAGTACCGCCGCCGCGCCCATCGCACCCAGCCACGTCCCGAGGTGCCGCCGCTCCCAGCCCGCCACCCACACCCCGTGGGCGAGGAGGACGAGGAACCCCAGGTACTGCGTGTACACCATCAGGACCGCCAGCACGGCGTACCCGGCCCAGCGACGCGCCCCGCCCC
>DATHLI010000350.1:0-5008 GCA_035488355.1 bacterium
ATCGACTCGAGCATCGGGCCGTGGTGGACGGCGCGGGACCGGGCGGAGGCGCTCTACGTTCGGGCCGAGCGGGTGGATCCGTGGAGCGGCTACCCGCACGCGGCGCTCGGGCGCCTGCGGCAGGCCCAAGGCCGGTATGACGAGGCCGCGGCATCGCTCCGCCGGGCGATCGCACTCGACCCGTACTCAGCCAGATACCGGGTCTGGCTGGCGGAAGCGCTGCTCGCCCAGGGGGAACGCGGGGCGGCGGTCAGGCCCCTCCGCGACGCGGTCGGACTGTATGCAGTGGAACTGCGCGCGACCGAGAGCCACGAGGGCCGCCGCGCCGCCCGTTACAAGGAGATCCAGGCCGAGGTGACGCGGATTCGCCACCTCTTGCTGGCGGTGACCCCGTAGCGGCGTTCGATCAAATCACATTGAGCTCGACGAGGCGCCTCCCCTCGATCACGCGCGCGAACGAGAGCGGCGTCAGGTCCAGGCTTCGGTAGCCGCCGTCGACGATCAATTCGGCGGTGCCGCGGCCCACCGCCGGCGCCTGCTGCAGCCCGTGCCCGCTGAACCCGTTGGCAAAGTAGAGATTCGCAATCGCCGGATGCGGCCCGACGAGGCCGTTGTGGTCGATGATGTTCATGTCATAGTATCCGGCCCAGCTGCGGATGAGCTTGACGGCTTTGAACGCGGGAACGCGGGCCGCGATGATCGGCCAAATGATGTCGTAAAAGAGGCGCTCGTCGACCTTGAGCGGCAAATCGTCGGGGTCCTCGGCCCCCTCCGCCGGGGACGTGCCGCAGAGGAAATACGGGCCTTCCGGCCTGAACCAGACGCCGGACGGGTCGATCACCAGCGGGCAGCGCGGCAGGGGCTCGCGGCAGGCGATCACAAACACGCAGCGCCGCCGCGCGCGGACCGGCAGGTCGACGCCGGCCATGGCCGCCACGGCCGCCGCCCACGGGCCGGCCGCATTCACCGCGATATCGCACGCCAGCGTCGAGCCATCGGCGAGCGCGACGGCGTCGACGCGTGACCCCGCCCGGCGGAGGCCCGTGACTTCCTGCGCGACGTACGCGACCCCAAGCGAGCGCGCTTTGCGGCGGAATGCCTGCAAGAGGCTGTAGCCGTCGAACCACCCTTCGCCGGAAAGGCCGAGCGACCCCCGGGCGATCCCGTCGGTCAGCAGCCACGGGAAACGCGCCGACAGGTCGCCCGGGCCGAGCAGCGCCACGTCCACCCCATGGGCCCGCTGCAGGCGGTGGTTCTGCTCGAGCACCGGCAGTCCGGCCCGGGTCGCCAGGAACAGATACCCGGGTTCGATGAGGCCGACGTCCGGCCGGTCGTCATCGACCGCCAGGTGCGCGCCGAGATTGCGCAGAAAGCCGACGCCGAAGCGGGAGATCTCGATGTTGACCGCGGTCGAGAACTGCTGCCGGATCGCGCTCGCCGAGAGCGCAGACGACGCTCTGCGGTAGGTCGGATCGCGTTCGACCACGGTGACCCGGCCGGAGAAGCGCGGGTGGCTCGCCAGAAAGTAGGCGATCGAACTGCCGACGACCCCGCCCCCCACGATCACGACCTGCGGCGTCGGGCATCCTCCCTGCGGCGGCAACTTCGCCGCGTCCGTCTCGCGACCGTCACTTACTCGATCCGGCCGAGCGCGCGCAGGACCTTCATCGGGGTGATGGGCAGGTCGGTGATCCGGATCCCGAGCGCGTTGGCGACGGCGTTCGCGATCGCCGCCGGGGTCGGAATGATCGGCGGTTCGCCGACCCCCTTGACCCCCAGGTTGTTCGCGATCGGATCGGGGATGCCGACCGCCAGCGCGTCGATCTCGGGGATCATCGGCAGACGCGGCACGGCGTAGGCGTCAAACCCAAGGTCGAGCACGTTCCCGGTCTCGGGATCCGTGACGTGGTCTTCGGTCAGCGCAAGCCCCAGCCCTTGGATGACCCCGCCGTGAATCTGGCTCGCGTACTGCAGCGGGTTGATGACGCGTCCGACGTCGTGGGCGGCCGCCACCTTGAGCACGGTCACCGCCCCGGTCTCGGTATCCACTTCGACCTCGGCGAACTGCGCTCCCCACGTCCGGATCGTGACGTCGTTCGGGTTCGCTCCGCGGAATCCCCGGCCCGTGACGGTGAAGTTGCCCATGCGGCCGGTCAGCTCCGCGACCGAGATCCGCCGGTCCGGCACCCCCACGACGGTCAAATGTCCGGCCTCGAGCCTGATGTCCTCCGGGGCGGCCTCGAGCACGGACGCCGCGGCGTCGATGAGGTGCCGCCGCGCTTCCTCCGCGGCCATGCGGACGGCGGGCCCGCAGGACGCGATCGTCTGACTGCCCGCGGACAGCGGACTGTAGGGGAAGTCGGTATCTCCAAGGGCCAGCCGCACCCGGTCGACCGGCACCGTGAGCACCTCGGCGGCGATCTGCGTGAGCGCCGTCTTGGCGCCCGTCCCGATGTCCTGGGTGCCGATCCGGACCTCGGCCGTGCCGTCCACGTTGAACCGGATCTCGGCGTACGCGGGGGGAGAACCCGACCCGCCCCAGATCTGGCTGGCCATGCCGAACCCCCGGCGCGTCCCGTCGCGCACGACCTGCGCGGGCGTGGCCGTCCGTCGCTCCCAGCCGATGGAACGGGCGCCGAGCCGGTAGGCCTCCCGGAGGAACTTGCTCGAATACGGACGCGCCAGGACCTGATCGTCCTCGGCGTAGTTCCGCAGCCGCACCTCCAGAGGGTCGAGACCGAGCCGGTCCGCCAGCGCCTCCATCGCGCACTCGAGCGCGACGGTCGCCTCCACGTACCCCGGCGCGCGAAACGCCGCCGCCGGACCGGTGTGGGTGAAGACGGACGCGGTGTCCGTCCGGACGTTGGGACAGGCGTACAACTCCTTCGGCGGGCCGCTGAGAGGAGATGGGAACGCCCGGTACGCCCCGACGTTGGACAATCCCCAATAATCGATCGCGGTGAGGACCCCGTCGCGCCGGGCCCCGAGGCGGATCTTCTGGAGGCTGCGGGGCCGCTTCCCGGCCGCCTGGCTCTCCTCGATCCGTGAGAAGATCACGCGCACCGGTCGCTGCGTCTGGCGCGCGGCGAGCGCGGCGATCACCGAGTACTTGCCAGCCGCGTTCTTGCTCCCGAAGCCGCCGCCCGAGAACGGGCTGAGGACCCGGATGCGATCCATGGGGATCCCGAGGGCCACCGCGACCTGCCGGCGCACCCCGAAGATGTGCTGCGTGGAGTCCCACAGCGTCAGACGGTCGCCCGACCACTCCGCCACAGAGCCGTGCGTCTCCATGCTGTGGTGGAGCTGGTCGGGGGTCTGGACGGTGAGCGCGACGGTGACCTCGGCCCGCGCCAGCGCCTGCTCCACGTTCCCGCGCTCGTAACGCTCGGGCGCGCCGCCAAGAATGTTCCCCGTCGGCTGCACGAGCACCGCGCCCGGCCGGATCGCCGCCTCGGCGTCCAGCACGTGCGGCAGGACCTCGTACTCCACCTCGATGAGGTCCAGCGCATCGCGCGCCGCCGCGGCGTCGTCGGCGATCACGGCGGCGACCTCGTCCCCGACGTACCGCAGCTCGGGATCGAAGAGCCAGCTCGCGCCGTTGAACCATCGGATCTTCGGGACGTTGAGGTGGGAGAGCACGGCGCGCACCCCGGGGAGGCGCTCGGCCTTGGAGGTCTCCAGCCTGGCGATCCGCGCGTGCGCGTGCGGGCTCCGGAGGATGACCCCGTGCAGCATGCCGGCCGGATACTGATCGGTCGTGTAGCGGGCGGTGCCGCCCACGCGCTCCCGGCCATCGACGCGGGTGACCGGCGTGCCGACGACGCTGAACCGCGCGTCCGCCGGCCAGACCGGGAGGTCCTCGCCCTCCAGCACGACCTCGCGCTCCTCGATCCGCCCCTCGAACTCGACCTTTTGCTTGACGATCCGCGGCATACTATCGGCTCCCCGCGGCGACATCGAGCGCCGCAGCCTGGATCCGCAAATGCGCGCCGCACCGGCAGACGTTACCTTCCACGGCCCGCCTGATCTCCTCCGCGGACGCCCGCGGATTCCGCTGAAACAGCCCGCGCAGCGCCATGATCTGCCCCGGTGTGCAGAATCCGCACTGGAACGCGTCGTGCTCGATGAACGCGTCGAGGAGGGGGTCCGGCCCGGTCCCCGCGGTTTCGATCGTCTCGACGGACCGGCCGCCCGCCTGGACGGCCAGGAACAGGCACGACAGCACGGCCTTCCCGTCGACCAGCACCGTGCAGGCCCCGCAGGTGCCGATCCCGCAGCCCTCCTTGGTGCCGGTCAGGTGCAGATCCTCACGGAGGAGGTGCAGCAGCGTACGGCGGGGAGGCACCTCGACATCCTGGGAGCGGCCGTTGATGGTCAGGCGCACGCGGTGAGCCTGTTCCTGGATCGGGACAGCAGTGTTCACGCTCATCCTCCGGTGACTCGCGATATGAAACGGCGCGCTGCGATATGGTCACGCATGACGCCCCTGCCGTGCCGACGGAATCGCCCCTGCCGGAAGGGCGTTACGCCAGGAGAACGCCGTGGGTGTGTCGCAGGATTCCCAGACCCGATCCCCGTTCGGACGGAAGCGAGGTCGCCGATGCCGCGGATGCCGGTCCCAGTCGAGATTGGTCAGGACCCGGCCGGGACGCTCACCATCGTGTGGGACGACGGCCACCGCAGCCGGTATGCGTTTCGCACACTGCGCGAGCGGTGCCCGTGCGCGTTTTGCATCGATGAATGGACCGGCGAACAACGGCTGGATCCGTCGAAGGTCCCCCAAGGCATTCATCCCAAGGAAATCGGCCGGGTCGGAGCCTACGCGCTCAGGTTCACCTGGTCGGATGGCCACCTCACGGGCCTCTACACGTTCAAGTTTTTGCGGGAGATCTGCGAGTGCGACGACTGCACGCGCCGGCGCGAAGGCCAATCGACGCGAGGAGCAGAGCAAAGGTAGCCGGCGCCGCCCCGCGGGTAGCCCGGAGCGTGCGGCCGGCCCGCGCTCAGC
>DATHLI010000351.1:0-1548 GCA_035488355.1 bacterium
GCTCGGCGTGAAGAAGGTGCGAAACTACGACGGCTCCTGGACGGAGTGGGGGAACCTCGTCGGCGCGCCGATCGCGAAGGGAGCGGAGTGAAAGCGGCGGTAGAGGGCGGCAGAGGGCGGCAGAGGGCGGCAGAGGGCAACCCTGCCGAGCCGGCACTGTGGGGCTTGGTCGGTAATACGCCGCTGATTCCTCTGCCGCCTTCTGCCGCCCTTGGCCGCCCGCTGCCGCCCCTCTTTCTCAAGGCCGAGTGGCTCAACCCGGGCGGCTCGGTGAAAGACCGGCCCGCGCTGTTCATCCTGCGCGACGGCGTCGCGCGCGGCGAGCTCCCGGCCAAGCGCCTGCTGGACGCGTCCAGCGGCAACACGGCCATCGCGTACGCGATGCTCGGGGCCGCGGCGGGGATCGGCGTCACGATGTGCGTGCCCGCGAACGCGAGTGCCGAGCGCAAGGCGCTGCTCGAGGCCTACGGCGCCGACGTGATCTTTACCGATCCGCTCGACGGCTCGGACGGGGCGATCCGGACGGCACGCGAGCTCGCCGCGGCGCATCCGGAGCGCTACTGGTACGCGGATCAATACAACCATCCGGCCAACCCGCGGGCGCATTACCTCACGACCGCCGAGGAGATCTGGTGCCAGACCGGGGGCCGGATCACTCACCTCGTCGCCGGGTTGGGCACGGCCGGGACTCTGATGGGAACCGGTCGGCGTTTGAGAGAGTTGAACGGGACGGTGGAGTTGATCGCCGTCCAACCGGACGGCCCGTTTCATGGGCTCGAAGGGCTGAAGCATCTGGGGAGCGCGATCGTCCCGGGGATCTACGACCCCGGGTTGCCCGACCGCACGGAGTTCGTGGCCACCGAGGACGCTGAGGAGGCGGTGCGACGCTTGTCGAAGCAGACGGGATTGTTCGTGGGTTGGTCGACCGGCGCGGCGATCGTGGCGGCGGAGCGGATTCTCCCCGCCCTCCACCGCCCTCCACCGTCCGCCACCGCCGTCGTCATCATCGCGCCCGATTCGGGGGACCGCTACTTGAGCGAGCGGGGGCGGCTCGCGGGGGAGCGTCAATGACGCTGGTGCTCGACCCCCGGCAGGTGACGGCGATCCGCCACCACGGCGAGGCGGACTACCCGGCCGAGGCGTGCGGCCTGATCGGCGGAGCGGTCGAGGGCGACCGCAAGGTCGCGCTGCAGCTCGTCCCGCTCGCCAATCAGCGGACTGACTCGGCGCGCAACCGCTACCTGATCGATCCGATGTCGTTCCGGCGCGCGCAGGAGCGGCTGGATCGCGACGGGCTGGAGGTGATCGGCGTGTACCATTCGCACCCGGACCATCCGCCGGCACCGTCCGCGTTCGATCGCGAGCATGCGTGGCCGTGGCTCTCGTACGTGATCGTCGGGGTCGGCGCCGGGCGCGCCGGCGACCCCAAGAGTTGGGTCCTCGCGGACGATCGCGGGACGTTCGCCGAGGAGTCCATCACCATCGAGGAACGGAAGGCCGTATGGCAGTCACCGTATTGATTCCCACGCCGCTGCGCTCCTACGTGGG
>DATHLI010000352.1:0-5089 GCA_035488355.1 bacterium
ATCCTGGAAATCAGCAACAACTACAGCCGCATCTCGTTCAACGTCGGCCCCACGCTCCTCGCCTGGCTCGAGGGCGCCGCGCCGGAGACCTACGGGCGGATCATCGAGGCCGACCGCGCGAGCCGCGCCCCGCGGGGGGGCCACGGGAATGCGCTGGCGCAGGCCTACAACCACCTGATCCTCCCGCTCGCGACGCGCCGGGACAAGGAAACGCAGGTGGCGTGGGGGATCGCCGACTTCCGCCGGCGGTTTGGGCGCGAGCCGGAGGGGATGTGGCTCCCCGAAACGGCCGTGGACACCGAGACCCTCGAGGTCCTCGCCGCCCGCGCCATCCGGTTCACGATCCTCGCGCCCCACCAGGCCGCCCGGGTGCGGCCGCCCGGCGGGGCGCAGTGGATCGACGTCGGGCAGGCCCGCATCGATCCGAGCCGGCCGTACCTCTGCCGGCTGCCGAGCGGGGCGTCGATCGCGCTCTTCTTTTACGACGGGCCGATCGCGCGGGCCGTGGCGTTCGAGGGGCTCCTCAACAGCGGGGAAGCGTTCGCGAACCGGTTGATCGCCGGGTTCCGCGACGACCGGCGCGGAGCGCAGCTCGTCCACATCGCGACGGACGGCGAGACCTACGGGCACCACCACCGGTTCGGCGAGATGGCGCTCACCCACGCCCTGCGGCTGATCGAGGAGCGGGACCAGGCCCGGCTCACCAACTATGGGGAGTTCCTCGCGCTGCACCCGCCGGATCACGAGGTCCAGATCCTCGAGCCGACGTCCTGGTCGTGCGTGCACGGCGTCGAGCGGTGGCGGTCCAACTGCGGATGCAACATGGGCCGCGGGGGGTGGAACCAGGAGTGGCGCAGGCAGCTGCGGGAGACGCTCGACTGGCTGCGGGACCAGCTCGCCCGCGTCTACGAAGAACAGGCCGGCCGGGACCTGCGGGACCCCTGGACGGCCCGGGACGCCTACATCGACGTCATCCTGGACCGCAGCCCCGAGCGCCTCCTGGCGTTCTTCGGCGCCTGGGGCCGCCCAGGGGGCGCTGCCGGGGACCGCCCGCGGGCGCTCCGCCTCCTCGAGATGCAGCGGCACGCCCTGTTGATGTACACCTCGGATGGATGGTTCTTCGACGAACTTTCGGGGATCGAGACGGTGCAGGTGATCCGGTACGCGGCGCGGGCGATCCAGCTGGCGGAGACGTTCGGCGCCCGGCTCGAGGACGAGTTCATCAGGCGGCTCGCCGCGGCCAAGAGCAACCTCCCGCGCTGGGGGAGCGGCGCCGAGGTCTACCGCCGGGCCGTCCGGCCCTCGTCCGTCACGCTCGCCCGGGTGGTCGCGCACGACGCGATCAGCGGGCTGTTCGAGCCGGCCGACGCCGGTGCCCGGCTCGCGAGCTACACGGTCCGCCGTCTCGACATCCGCCGCGAAGAGAGCGGCGGCCACCGCCTGGCCGTGGGGCGCGTCGCGGTGGCCTCCCGCGTGACCGGGGAGGCGCAGCAGGCCGCGTTCGCGGCGCTGCACCTGGGAGGGACGGACGTCCAGTGCGGCGTCCGCATGGATGCCTCGCCCGACTGGACCGCGAAGGCGGGGGCGGAGATCGTCGCGTCGTTCCTGGGCAAAGGCCCCAGCGAGGCCGTCCGCACGCTGGACGAATCCTTTAAGGGCTCCCTGTTCACGCTGTCCGACCTGTTCACCGAAGCGCGGCGCCGGATCCTCGGGCTCATCACCGAAGAGCGCCTGGCCCGGTTCGACGGCGTGTACAAGGACCTCTACGAGGAATCGCGTCCCATCATCGCGTTCATGCGGGAGTCCGAGGTCCCCATCCCGCCCGCGATCCGCATGGCGACGGAGTACACGCTGATCAAGGAGCTGGTGGACACGCTCGGCCGCGCATCGCGCGAGCCTCTCCCCGACCGCGCCTTCGCGATCGCGCGGGAACTCGAGTCCCTGGACCTCACCGCCCTCGTGGGCGAGCACGAGCTGCTCCTCCGCCGGGCGGCCGAGTCGCGGGCGGAAGCGCTCCAGGCGGATCCCCTCGGGCCGGACCTGGACCAGGCGCACCGCCTGCTCGACCTGGCGGCGGCCCTCGGCATCACCGTGAACCTCTGGCAGGTCCAGAACGCGTACCACGCCGCCGCACAGTCGCACCGGGACCTGCTGCTCGAGCGCGCGCAGGAAGGCTCAGGACCCGGCGCGCTCACGCAGGCCGGACGGGTGGCGGAGTTCTGGCGGCTCGGGGAGCGGCTCCACTTCAACCTGGACAGCCTGCGCGCCCCTGCCCGCGTCCCCGGGTAGACGTCCCGCAAGGCATCGCCGCCGGACCGGCCGGCGGGCGCCACGGGTTACCGGCCGAAGGTCGCCGGCTTGACGTCGACTCCGTCGGGCGTGTGCAGGTACCCCGGGGCCCGCCCCGGGACCCCCGTGACGCCGTACTGCCAGAGGATCGTCTTCTCGCGGCTGAGCACGATGACGCGGTGGTTGAAGTCGTCGTTGAGGATGAGGTTGCCGTTCGGCAGCTCCAGCGCCAGCGACGGATGATCCAGCCGGCCGGGCCCGGAGGTGGGCGCGTAGGACCACACGACCTTCCCGGACCGGTCGACGATGACGATCTTGCCGGGACGGCTGTAGTCGACGACCAGATACTGGCCGGCGCGGGTCGGCTGCGTGTCGGAGGGGTAGTCGACATGGAGCGGGATGCGATGAAGAATGCGCCCCGTCGCCAGATCCATCTCGGCCGCGCTCCTGGTGCCGATCTCCGTGAGCAGGAGGCGGCCGCCCGGCAGCGGAGTATCCCCGTTGGGATACAGGAAATGACCGGGGGCCGCCCGGCAATCCTTCGTCACGCCAAACTGCCGCTGGATGTGCCGGGCCGGGGGAGGATCGAACACGATGATCCGGCAGTTCTTGATGTCCGCGACCACGATCCGCCCGTCGGCCAGCTGATAGGCATCGTCGGGCGTGTTCAGGTAGCCGGGAGCGGTACCGGGGTGGCCGGGGTGGCCGTACTCCCAGACGATCTTGCGCGTCGCATAGTCGATCACCGCGATCGTGTGGTTGTCCTCTTCGTTGGTGATGATCGTCCGTCCCCCGGGCGTATAGAATGCGTCGTCCGGGTCTACGAACGATTGCCCGGGGGCCAGGTCGCCCGGCCGGGGAAACTCCCAGACAATTCGCTTGTCCGGGGTCACCTCGATGACGCGGTTGTTGCCGGCATCCGCGATCAGCACGTTCCCCGGAAGGCCCGGGTCCGCCCCGGCCATGGCGCTCGAGACCGCCCGCGGTCCGTACAGCGCAGATAGAAGGCCCATGGCGAGGGCTGCCGCAGCGATCGACCGGTTCCGCATCATCCACGCACCTTTGGTGTAAGTTCGCCGCCACCCGGCGCACACCCTCGGCCGGAATGTTTTTCCGTGCCGGAGCGTCTGTGTGAAGTCTGACTTAAATCCCGCCGGATGCGGTTTACCAAATGGCGAAGTTGGGTATCTTGTAAGTGCAAGAGCAGTAGAGGCAAGCGCCCCGGCAGATCTCCGGTTGCAGTCTCGTTTTGAGGTCGAAGAGCTCGCGGGCCAGCAGCGCATCAACGTCCCGGGCGTTTCCACGCCCCCGGACGACCACACACCACTCGGGGAGGTACCCGTCTATGGCAACGACCAGGGATCTGGAGACGTATCGCCGCGCGGTCGAGGAAGCCGTCATGGCGCTGGGCCGTGACGATGTCGGCGTCGGCGACGTCGAGGCAGCAGAACCAGGGATCGTGACCGTCAGGTTTTCCCGCGGCCGGCACGCCCACACCGCCCGCATCCCCATCGCCGCGCTCGAGCAGCGGGAAGAAGCCTACGCGGTCATCATGGCCGCCCTGCTCGCGTTGAACAAGCGGACCTCCCTGGAGGCCCTGGCGAAAGCGGCGCGGTAATCCGGCGTTCTCGCCTCATCCCCCGCCGCGCGCGGTGGGGGATGGGACATCAACCCTCCCAAGCAGCCGCCGGAGCAGCATGACGGCGGCCTGCTTGTCGAGCGGCGTGTTGAGGTTCCCGCATTTCGGGGATTGGATGCACGACGGGCACCCGGCCTCGCACGGACACGAAGCGATGGCCTCCAGCGTCCGGCGCAGCAGCTCGTCGAGGAGCTCGAACCCTGTCTCCGCGACTCCGACGCCGCCCCGGTGTCCGTCGTAGATAAAGATCGTCGCCGCACCCGTCTCGGGGTGCTGCGGGTAGCTCACGCCGCCGATGTCCCAGCGATCGCACATTGCCAGCAGCGGCAAGAGGCCGATCGCCGCATGCTCGACGGCGTGGATGCCGCCGGCGAGGTCGAGCCCGGCCGCCGCCACATCGGCGGCCAGGCCGGGCGGGATCACGATCCACAGGGCGGCCGTCGGCAGCTCCTCCGCCGGAAGGTCGAGCGGCGCGACCGACAGGACCGTATCGGTGACCAGCTGCTTGCGCCGGTATTCGATGACCTGCTGCGTGACCAGCACCTCGCCGCAGTGTGCGGTCGTCCCCCCCAGGGGGCGCTCGGCATGCGGCCGGACAATGCTGAGATCGGTGAGGACTCGGGCCTCAGTGTAGGTGCCGCTCGGGTCGGGCTCGACCGCGGCCGTCCGCGTCGCCAGGTCGAGGCGGGTCACCCGGTACGCCTCCCCCTGGTGCAGATAGACGGCGCCCTCGTGCACCTGCTCCATCGCGCGCGCGGCATCGACGGTCCCGAGCAGCCGGCGCGTTCGACTGTTGACGATCCGATACAGGTCTCCTGAGACGCTGCGGATCTCGACGGACCCGGCGGGGTAGCGGCGAGACGGCGGGTGCCACCGGTCGCGCCGCCGCACGAGTTCCCCTATCCCCTCGAGCGCCTCGGCCACCTCCCGCATGCGCGGGCCGAAGAGGGCTTCATCCCCCGGCCACAGCGCTATCTCGCTGGCGGCGCAGCGGAGGTGCGCGGCGAGCACGTACGGGTTCTCAGGATCGACCGTTGCGTGCTCGATGGGCCGGCCAAAGAAGTACGCCGGCTGGCGCATCAGGTACTGGTCGAGCGCATCCTGGAGCGCGATCAAGACCGCCAGCGACTCCTCCACCCCGCGGCCGGCGCGCCCCGCCCG
>DATHLI010000353.1:0-1768 GCA_035488355.1 bacterium
TTTCGCCCACTACGCCCTGAACGTAGCGCGTCTGCCATTCCGCCACTTCGGCACGCGTGTCCCGGCCCGCGGCCTCCCTAGCATACTGGAGGCTTTAAAATCGTGTCAAGGACCGGCCAGATCGCGGATGACCTCGGGAAGGGTGCGGAGGTCGGGGACGGCCCGGGTCGGCGCGGCAGAGACGGGCTCGCCGTGCCGGTTGACAAAGACGGTGCGGTACCCGAGGGCGGTGGCCGGCACGATATCGTGGAACTGGCTGGCGGCGACGTGGACGGTGGCCGCCGCCGCCACCCCGCTCAGGTCGCGGAAGCGATCCCAGTGGCCCCGCGCCGGTTTGTACGAGCGGCAGTCTTCCGCCGTGACCGTCAGGTGGGGCTCCACACCGAGCCGGGCGATCGAGCTCCGGAGCAGGCCGCGGTCCACATTGGAGAGGATCGCCAGCCGCCTGCCCTGCGATTGGAGGGCCCGCAGGGCCGCCGGCACCTCGGGAAACGGCCGCCACGATGGAAGGGACTCCGGAAGCGTTCGCTCCCGGCCGGCCGGGAGCGGATGGCCCAGCGCAGTCATCAGGCGTGCGCTCGCCACCGCGAGGATCTCGTGGTAGGGGCGATACGCCTCGTGCTCGACCGCGGCCTCGATGGCGATGTACCGGGCGGCAAGCGCCGCGCAATCCACCGGCGGCGGCAGGAAGGGCGCCAGGGCGCCGGTGACCCCACCCTCCCAGTCGATGAGGGTCCCGTAGCAATCAAAGGTGATCCACTCGACTGAGCCGGCGCGAGGAGGTTCGACGGGTGGAGGACTCACTTTTTGGATGGATCGTCCTTCAGAATCATGAGCCAGACGACCATGTCCCAGGTGTTGCGGATGCCCGCGATGAGAAGCAAGATGCAGGCCCACGCCAATACTCTGAGCGCCTCAACGCTCCCGAGGAGCAGCCCGGCGCCGGTGCCCATATAGATGAGATAACTGGCCACAGGCGCGAGGAAATACCACCCCCAGTCGTGCATATCGACCACGTGCCGCTGATACTGCTGCCACATGAACGGCACCGTGCTGACGGCCCGCCCGACACTGACGAGGCCCGCGAGCACGAGCAGGATCCCGAGTTGCATGTGCTCGACGGCGGGCATCACGAGCACTGAGGCGGTGACCAGCACATAAATGAAATGGATGAGCGATGGATTGACGAATGTCCGGAGCCCGGAGATGTCTTGCTTGGTGATCGATCCGAACCCCACCGTGATCGCGACAAACGTGAGGCCCACCAGCCCGGCGGCCGCCCCACCGACCAGGAAGTAAAAGGTCTGCCAGTCACGGAGCGCCTGGGATAGTGAATCAGGCATGGAGCTCACGCTTCGCCGCCCGAACATTCCCTACCTGTGCCCGGAGTGCACCAGCCGCCGGCGCCGCGCGGCAGGACGCCGCGCGTTCCGCTGCGTAACTGATGATGTCACCGGCGCGGAACTCAGTTGACCAGACGGAGGTGCGGGAAGCGATGGAGCTTGTCGATGAAGCGTTCACGTCCTATCTCGAAGGGCTCATCCCGGCGCGGCCCCCCGTGCTCCAGGAGATGGAAGCCTATGCGCGCAAAGCGCGCTTCCCCATCGTCGGCCCGGTCGTCGGCCACCTGTTCTATCTGCTGACGCGCCTCGGCGGGGCGCGGCGGGTCTTCGAGCTCGGCTCGGGCTACGGCTACTCCACCGCGTGGTTCGCCATGGGCGTCCGCGACAACGGGGGCGGCGAGGTCTTCCACGTGGTGTGGGACGAG
>DATHLI010000354.1:0-2738 GCA_035488355.1 bacterium
AGCGTCGAGCGACTCGACCCGCGTTCGGGGCCGCTTCCGCAGCAGGTCGATATGGAGGTTGCTGACGATGCGGTACAGCCACCGCTCCAGCGGGGCGTCGGGCTCGACGCGCCGGAGCGCCCGATAGACGCGGAGAAACGCTTCCTGGACGAGGTCGCGCGCGTCCGCTTCGTTGCCCGCCATCCGGTAGGCGATATTATAGACATGGCGGGCATACCGCTGGACGATCGCCTCATAGTGCGCGAGCTCTTCCCTGGTATAGTGATCCGCGCGGACCGCGCTAGATCGCGCCATGGGGGCCACCACGGCCAGCCTGTCCATTCCCTGTCCAGACGCAGCGGGCAGGCGAAAAGTTCCTTGGGGTTCCGCTACCGCACGACGACGTTGACGAGTTTCCCCCGGACGACGATCACGTCCTGGACCTGCATGCCGTCGATGAACTTCCGCACCTTCTCGCTGGCCAGCGCCGTTTCCCGGAGACCCGCCTCGTCGAGCCCCGCCGGGACCTGGACGCGGTCGCGCACGCGTCCGTTGACCTGCAGCACGAGGGTGATCGTCTCTTCGTGGACCGCGTCGGGATCCCATGCCGGCCAGGCCTGCTGGTGCACGCTGTAGGGCCGGCCGAGCCTGGACCACAGCTCCTCGGCCTGGTGCGGCGCGAACGGCGCCAGCATCAGCACGAGGGTGCGCAGCGCCGCGGCCCATTCGGCCGTCCCCGCCGCGCCGGCCTCGCGCGCCCGATAGAGCGCGTTCGTGCACTCCATCAGCGCCGCGAGCGCGGTGTTGAACCGGAACCCCTCGAGATCCTCGGTCACCCGCCTGAGGGTCTGGTGAATCGTCCGGCGCACCGCGGCCTCGCTCCCCACGGTCCCGGGCGATCCCGACGGAGGCGCGGCGGAGGGCCGGTCGACGATGAGGTGCCAGACGCGCTGAAGGAACCGCTGGACGCCCTCGATCCCCTGCGGATTCCAGGGGCCGCCGGCATCCCAGGGGCCGATGAACATCAGGTAGGCCCGGACGGTGTCGACGCCCATCCCCCCCACATAGTCGTCGGGGTTGACCACGTTGCCCCGCGACTTGCTCATCCGGTGGCCGTCGGGGCCCAGGATGATCCCCTGATTGAAGAGGCGGAGCATCGGCTCATCGAAGGAGACCAACCCGAGGTCCCGCATCGCCTTGGTGAAGAACCGGGTGTACAGCAGATGCAGCACCGCGTGCTCGATGCCGCCGGTGTACTGATCCACCGGAAGCCACTTGCGCCCCTCCTCCGGATCAAACGGCCGCTCCCGGTCGTGCGGGCTCAGGTAGCGGTACTGGTACCACGATGAATCGACGAAGGTGTCCATCGTGTCCGTCTCGCGCTCCGCGGCCCCGCCGCAGCGCGGACAGCGGGTGCGCCGGAAGCGCTCGTTTCGCTTGAGCGGGGATTCCCCGGTGGGCGCGAACTCGGCGTCCTCGGGCAGCACCACCGGCAGGTCCGCATACGGCACGGGGACGGTCCCGCACTGCGGGCAGTAGATGATCGGGATCGGGGTCCCCCAGTACCGCTGGCGGCTGATCAACCAATCCCGGAGGCGGTAGATCACCGCCGCCCGGCCCCGGCCGGCGCGCTCGAGCGCCTCGGTGACGGCCTTCCGTCCGGCCTGGCTCGGCGTCCCGTCGAAGGGCCCCGAGTTGACCATCACGCCTTCCCCGACGTACGCCTCACGGAGGGGCTTGCCGTCCCAGTCGGGAGGCGCGATCACCACGGGAATGGGCAGGCCGTAGGCGCGGGCAAACACGAAGTCCCGGGGGTCGTGCGCCGGCACGGCGTGGATCGCGCCGGTGCCGTAGGTCAGGAGGACATAGTCCCCAATGTAGATGGGAATCCGGGCGTTCGTCAGCGGGTGGCGGGCGTAGGCGCCGATGAACACGCCCGTCTTCTCCCGGTCCTCGGCCAGCCGTTCGATCTCCGACTGCCGGCGCGTCCGGTGGACGTAGGACGCCACCTCGGCGCGGCGGTCCGGGGTCGTGAGCTTGTCCACCAGCGGATGCTCCGGAGCCAGGACGAGAAACGTCGCGCCGAAGAGCGTGTCCGGCCGCGTGGTAAAGACGGTGATCGGGTCGCCCTGCTCGCTCGTGTAGACGACCTCCGCGCCCTCGCTGCGGCCGATCCAGTTGCGCTGGAGCGTCTGCACGCGATCCGGCCACTCCATCTTGCCGAAGTCCAGCAGCTCCTCCGTGTACTTCGTGATGCGGAAGAACCACTGCTCCAGGTCCTTCTTGATCACCGGCGTGCCGCACCGCTCGCACACCCGGTCGGGCCCGATGACCTGCTCCCGGGCCAGGGTCGTGTTGTCGTGGGGACACCAGTCTACGGCGGCCATCGCCCGGTAGGCCAGGCCGGCTTCGTGGAACTTCAGGAAAAACCACTGGTTCCACGTGTAGTACTCAGGGAGGCAGGTGACGACCTCCCGCGACCAATCGAACATCGCCCCCATCGAGCGCAGCTGCCCCCGCATCCGCTCGATGTTGGCCATCGTCCATTTGTATGGATGGATCCCGTGCTGGATCGCGGCGTTCTCCGCCGGCAGCCCGAAGGCGTCGAACCCGATGGGAAAGAAGACGTTGAGTCCGCGCATCTTGAGGAACCGGGCCCTGGCGTCCGACGCCGTCATCGTGAACCAGTGCCCGATGTGCAGATCCCCGCTGGGATACGGGTACATCGTCAGGAAATAGAATTTCGGCCGGTCGGACCG
>DATHLI010000355.1:0-1765 GCA_035488355.1 bacterium
GGTGGAAGACGTGGGAATTGATGGGGTTCACCGGCCAGGACGTCCACGGGGCCACCCTGGGGATCATCGGGCTGGGGCGGATCGGCGCCGCGATCGCGCGGCGGGCCAGAGGGTTTGCCATGACGATCCTGTACAACAACCGCCGGCCCGCCGACGCCCTGGGAGCCGAGGTCGGCGCCCGGTACGTCTCGCTGGACGATCTGCTCAGGCAGTCGGATTTCGTGATGGTCAGCTGCGCCCTGACGGCCGAGACCCGCCACCTCATCGCCGAGCGGGAGTTGGGGCTGATGAAGGCCACCGCTGTGCTGGTGAACATCGCGCGCGGGCCGATCGTGGATCAACGCGCGCTGTACCGGGCGCTGGTGGACCGCAAGATCTGGGCCGCCGGGCTGGACGTCTTCGAGGCGGAGCCGGTGCCGATGGACGAGCCCCTGCTGAAGCTGGACAACGTGGTCGTTCCCCCCCACCTTGGGAGCGCCAGCACCGCCACCCGCATCAAGATGGCGACCATGGCCGCGGAAAACTGCCTGGCCGGGGTGAGCGGCAGGGTGCCCCCGAACGTCGTCAACCCCGAGGCCGCGGAGCGCCGCTGAGCGCCGCGCCCTACATCCTCACCCTCGATCTCGGGACCACGGCGTGCAAGGCGACGCTGTTCACCACCGCCGGGGAGGTGGCGGCGCAGGCCGCCGCCGAGTATCCGACGCTGCACCCGCAGCCGGGGTGGGCCGAGCAGGCCCCCGAGGCCTGGTGGGACGCGGTCGCCCGAAGCGGGCGCCAGCTTCCTCCGGATCTGCGGCGCGGCGTGCTGGCCGTCGGACTGAGCAGCCACCGCGGCGGCGTGGTGCCGATGGACGGGGCGGGGCGGCCCCTCGGCCCCTGTATCATCTGGATGGACCGGCGCTCCGTGGCGGAGACCGATGCCCTCGTCGGGGCGTTCGGCCGGGAACGCCTCCACCTGGTCACCGGCCTCGTGCCGGACACGGAGTTCACCGCGAGCAAGCTGCTCTGGCTGCGCGCGCACGCCCCTGATCTCTTCCGGGCCGCCCGGCTGTACCTGCAGCCGAGGGACTATCTCTATTTTCGCCTGACCGGCGCGCCGGCGACCGACTATACCCTGGCGTCCCGGACGATGCTGTTCGATCTGGGCCGGCGCGACTGGTGGGAGGAAGGGTGCGCGTTCGTCGGCGTCACCCCGGCCGCGTTCCCGCCGGTCTTCCCGTCGACCGCGGCGCCGCACCGGGTCGGCCGCGAGGCGGCGGATGTGCTGGGCATCCCCGCCGGGGTGCCCGTTGCCCTGGGCGCAGGGGATCGCCCGTGCGAGGTCCTGGGCTCGGGGGCAGGCGACGGCTGGGTGATGGTGTCCACGGGCACCACCACGAACGTCTCGGCGGCGGCGCCTGGACGGCCGGCCGGGGTGGATCCCCGGGTGATGTGCTCGCTCCACGCGGTCGAGGGAATGGTGGTGCTGGAGCAGGGCATGTCCGCATCGGGCGCGATTCTCCGATGGGTGCGGGACCGGCTGCTCGCGGGCCGGCAGGACTACCCTCAGCTCGACGCGATGGCCGCCGCCGTCCCCGCGGGCGCGAACCGTCTGCTCTTCCTGCCGTTCATGATGGGGGCGCGTGCCACCCGGTGGAACCCGGATGCGCGCGGCGTCTGGTTCGGGTTGAGCGAGACGCACGGCACCGGCGCGCTGGCCAGGAGCGTGATGGAGGGCGTGGCGTTCGAGCTGCGGGCCGCGCTCGATCTCCTCGAGGGGATGCGC
>DATHLI010000356.1:0-7677 GCA_035488355.1 bacterium
CCCGTTGGCGGAGCAGCGGGAGGACCTCCAGCGGCTCGAGGGCCCGGCGGAGGCGCAGGAACCGCTCCTTGTCGTCCTGGGCGGGCCGGATGGTGAAGGCCGGGCGTCCGTCCAGGAAACCGGCCTCCTGGATCGGAAACGCCGCCTCCACCGCCGCCTGGATCGCGTCGAAGCGCGCTTCCGGATCGCTCGCCATGGCTCCTAGCCTACCATCCGCGCCCGGGAATGGAAGAGGGGCGCACGGGTATCGAGCTCTCTCCGTGCGCCCCGAGCGGATCCCTCGGGACCCGGCCTCGCGCGGCGCTTCCGAGAGGCCGCGCGAAAGGGGGGCCGGGGCGGCCTACCGCTTTCGAAGAAAAGCCGGGATGTCCAGGTCGTCCCGTTCCGGCCGGTGCCTCGCGGCGTCGTCTCCTCCCCCGACCCGCGCCGCGTCGTCGGAGGCGGTTTCGTCCTCCGTCCGCTGCCCTTCGAAGCCGGTGGCGATCACCGTGATATGCACTTCCCCATCGAGCGCGTCGTCGATCACCGCGCCGAAGATGATGTTGGCGTCGGGGTCGGCCGCTTTCTGCACCACGGCGGCGGCGTCGCTCACTTCCATCAGCGCGAGATCGGTCCCGCCGGTGACATTGATCAGCACGCCCCGGGCCCCCTCCATGGACGTCTCCAGCAGCGGGCTCGCGATTGCCGCCTGCGCGGCCAGGACCGCCCGTCCCTCGCCGCTGCCGACGCCGATGCCGATGAGGGCCGATCCCGCTTCCGCCATCACGGTGCGGACGTCCGCGAAGTCGAGGTTGATGAGCCCGGGCACGGTGATCAAGTCGGCGATCCCCTGCACCCCCTGGCGGAGGACGTCGTCCGCGACGCGGAACGCCTCGACGACCGTGGCGGTCTTGTCCACCACTTGCAGCAGCCGGTCGTTGGGGATCGTGATGACCGTGTTCACGCGCTGGCGGAGGTTGCGGATCCCCTCGGACGCGGCGTTCTGCCGCCGGCGGCCTTCGAAGCTGAACGGTTTCGTGACCACCCCGATCGTCAGCGCGCCCAGTTCCCGCGCCACGTGGGCGACGATCGGCGCGCCGCCGGTGCCGGTACCCCCACCCATCCCCGAGGTCACGAAGATCATGTCCGCGCCTTCCAGCGCTTCGGTCAGATCCTCCCGGCTCTCTTCCGCGGCCTGCCGGCCGATCTCGGGGTCGCCGCCCGCGCCCAATCCGCGGGTCAGCTTCCCGCCGATGTGGATCTTCTTGTCGGCGTTGCTGAGCGCCAGCGCCTGCGCATCCGTGTTGACGGCGATGAACTCGACTCCCCGGAGGCCCGCGCTGATCATCCGGTTGACCGCGTTACTGCCGCCCCCGCCCACCCCCACCACTTTGATCGCTGCGTACCGCCGTAGATCCCGCTCCGCACTCGCCATCCTCACCCCTCCCGCCGGATCCGGAGGAGCCCCCCGCCTCTCCCCCGCCTGTGCCCGTGCATTCGAAGATTCTGTCCCCCAGGACAACAATCGCTGGATTGGATGCGGTGATCGCGTCGACGATGCCATGCTCCCTCCGCTCCTCCCGGATCTGCGACGTCCGTTCCGCCGGTCCGGCGGCTTGGCGCTATGCGCCCAGCGTGAACTCCCGCAGCCACTGCCGCACCCGGCCGTAGACAGTGCCGTTCCCGTTGAGACTGCGCCCCACCCTCCGCTGCCGGGCGGCATGGAGCACGAGCCCGACGCCGGTCGCGAAGGTCGGGCTGCTCACCGTGTCCGCCATGCTACCCGGGACGTCGGGCACGCCGACCCGGACCGCCATCCCCAGCCGCTCCGAGATGAGATCGGGGAGGCCGCGCAGCAGGGCGGTCCCCCCGGTGATCACGAGCCCGGCGGGAATCCGGTACGCCCAGCCGGACCGGCCGCACTGGGCCTTCACCAGGCCGGCCATCTCCGAGACCCGGGGCTCGATGATCTCGCTGAGGGCGCGTTTGGGCGCGACCCGCAGCTCGTGGCTCCCCACGTGCACGACCTCGATCAGCTCGTCCTCGCCGACCTGCTGGGGGAGCGCGCACCCGTGGCGAATCTTCAGCCGCTCGGCATCGCCGAACGAGGTGCGAAGCCCCATCGCGATGTCGTTGGTGACGTGATTCCCGCCGTAGGGCAGCACCACGGTGTAGCAGAGTCCGCCGCTCGCGAAGAGGCCCAGGCTGATGGTCCCGCCGCCGATGTCGACGAGCGCCACACCGAGCTCGCGCTCCGCCGGCGACAGGACGGCCTCGCCCGAGGCCAGCGGCTCCAGCACCAGGGCGTCGCATTCGAGCCCGGCGCGCCCGACGCACTTCAACAAGTTCGCCAGCAGCGTGCTGGCGCCGGTGACGATGTGGGCCTCGACCTCTAGGCGCGTTCCGTACATCCCGACCGGACTCTTCACGCCGTCCTGACCGTCGACGACGAAGTCCCGAGGGAGCAGGTGGACGATCTCGCGGTCGCTCGCCGGGACCGCCGCCATTCGGGCGGCCTCGACCACCCGGGCGACGTCCTGCTCGCCGATCTCATGATCGGCCCGGGACACCGCGACGACGCCGCGGCTGTTCTGCGACGCCAGGTGCCCTCCGGACACGCCCACGACCGCCGTGGAGAGCCGGAGGCCCGCCATCCGCTCGGCCTTGTCGACGGCCTCCTCGATCGCGCGGGTGGTGGCGTCGAGGTCAACGACGACGCCTTTTCGCACACCAACAGACGGAGAGGTCCCCATCCCCGTGATGTGGACCTCTCCGTCTTCGCTGTGCTCCGCGACGATAACACAGACCTTGGTGGTGCCGATATCCAAGCCCACCAAGGCGCCTCGCTTGGCCAACCAGGTGCACCTCCGGGTCCGACTAAGGGGTCATGGACGGTGCATCCCGAAATTGATTCCACGCGAACGGGAGTTCTCCTGCCTCCCGCCCGCGCCGGAGGTCCGTCCGGATGATCGCGCCGGTCGGATGATGATGCTTCCGGAGAACCGCAGATCGACTGAGTCGATTCGCACGCCCCGCTCGTCGATCACGTCGAGCACCTGAGGCAGGAGGCTCAGGCGATCCGCGGCGACCGCGGCGCTCCCGAGCCGCACCGCCGTCCCGTCGCGCAGTTCGAGGCTGGCGTCCCCGGCGACGTCGACGTGCACGCCGGCCACACGCGGCCTGAGGAGGTCGGGCAGGGCCGCCGCGATCCACGCGCCCAGGCGCACGTCCGGAGAGGCCACCCGCATCCCGACCGAGACGTCTCTGGGGTCGAGACGGTCGGCGGCGAGCGCGGGGAGCGGCCCGGGATCGGGCACATGGGCGATCGCCACGGCATCGCTGCCGACGAGCAGGTAGGTGTCCCCGGCGCGCAGCGCGGCCACCGCGGGGCGTTCCCGGACCGCGATCGTGAGGCGCTGGGGAAACTCCAGCGCCACCGTGACCGCCTCAATCCGCGGATCCTCGAGGAGGCGCCGGCGGATGGACCGGGTGTTCACGCGGAAGACGTTCATACCGGAAGCGATCCCGGCGCGGCGCAGGATCTGGGTCTCCGGCACCACGGCGTTCCCGGTCACGCTCACGGACCGCAGCCCCAACACGGCGGAGCCCGGGAATGCCGCCGCCGCGCAACACGCGGCAATGGCGGCGCAGAACCGGAGGAGCCGCCTGGTGGAGAGGCCCCGGGGAGGTTCCGGAGGCCCGGCGGCGGGGACCGGCACGACCACGGACATCAGGCGGCCTTCATGACGCGCTCACGGTCTCCCACCGTCCTCGAACTCTCCGATCAGCTTGATCTCGGGGACGAGGTCGACCCCCGAATGCTCGCGCACCCGGGCACGGACCTGCCCGACGAGCGCCAGGACGTCCGCCGCGGTGGCGCCCCCGGCGTTCAGGATATAGTTGGCGTGCCGGTCGCTCACCACGGCGGCGCCGGCCCGCATGCCCTTCGCGCCCGCGACATCGATGAGCCGGCCCGCATGATCTCCCCCCGGGTTGCGGAACACGCACCCCGAACTCGGAGGCCCGATGGGCTGCGTGTCGCTGCGGGTCCGAAGCCACTCCTCGAGGCGCGCCAGCGTGTCACGCGGATCGGCCGGCGCGAGTTCGAGGTCGGCATCCAGGACCACCCCGCGCTCTTCTTGGAGCCGGCTGGAGCGATAGCGAAACCCCATCTCCTCGCCGGACCACCGGCGCTCCCCCGTGGGGGTCAGGACCCGGACCCGGCGGACCACGTCCGCCATGGCGCACCCGTGGGCGCCCGCGTTCATGACGACGCCCCCGCCCACGGACCCGGGAATCCCCGCGGCGAACTCCAAGCCGGCCAGCCCGTGGGAGGCCGCCGCCCGGCTGAGGTGCGGCAGGCTCGCGCCGCATTCGGCCACCACCTGCCGGCCGTCGTAGCGCACGCCCTCCTGTCCCCGGCCGGTCTTGATGACGACGCCGCGCACCCCGCGGTCGGCGACGAGCACGTTGCTCCCTCTCCCCAGGATGACAAACGGGTGGTCCTCGCGATACAGCCACGCCACCGCCGCCGCGAGCTGATCGAGGGATCGGGGCAGCAGCAGAATGTCCGCCGGCCCGCCGATCCGAAACGTGACGTGCCGGGCCAGCGGCTCGTGCTGGCGGACGCCGCCCGGGCACAGGCGCTCCAGCTGGGTCACGAACGCGTCCTGGACCACGCGGCTCACGCCCGGGGGGCCTCCGCCTCGCGCGCGCGGAGCCGCGTGACGATCGCATCGGCGATCCGGTAGACGTCCCCGGCGCCGATCGTCAGCACGAGATCCCCGGGACGGAGGCGCTCCACCAGGGACGGGGCCACCGCGGCGGGATCGGCGATGAACTCCACCGGACGGCGGGCGCCGACCGCCCGCACGATGATGCCGGCGTCCACCCCGGAGATCGGGGCTTCGTCCGCCGCGTACACCTCGGTCATGACCACCTCGTCCGCGGGGTCGAAGGCCGTGGCAAACTGGGGACCGACGGTCTGGGTCCGGCTGTAGCGGTGGGGTTGAAAGATGGCGATGATCCGGGAATGCGGCCAGCACTCCCGGGCCGCCTGGAGCAGCGCCCGGACCTTGGTGGGGTTGTGGGCGTAGTCGTCGACGACCAGCACGCCGCCGATGTCCCCGCGCACCGTAAACCGCCGCTGCACCCCGTGGAACGAAGCCAGCGATTCCGCGGCGGAGTCGAAGGCCACGCCGAGCTCCAGGCCGGTCACCAGCGCCCCGAGCGCGTTCTGAACGTTGTAGGCGCCGGGAACCCCGAGGGTCACCTGGCCCAGGACCGCGTCCCCCCGCGCGAGCGCGAAGACGGACCGGGGCCCGACCATTTCGCTGATGCGCGCGGTGTACGTCGCGCCGGGCTGCAACCCATAGGTCACGCCTCTCCCCTTGAGGCCCTCGGCCAGGAAGCGCCCCGCGGCGGCGTCGGCGCAGATGACGGCGAATCCCGCCTCGGGGAGCCGGTCGAGAAACCGGCGGAAGGTCTCCAGCACGCGCTCCACCGAGCCGTAGAAATCCAGGTGGTCGGTGGCGTCGACGTTGGTCACCACCGCGATCTGGGGCGCGACCCGGAGCAGCGAGCCGTCGCTCTCATCCACCTCGGCGACCACGTCCGGCCCGCGCCCCGACCGCGCGTTCCCTCCGAAATCGTCGACCTCGCCGCCGATGAGCACGGTCGGATCGCGCCCCGCCCGCTCGAGGATGCGCGCGATCATCGACGTCGTGGTGGTCTTCCCGTGCGTGCCGACCACCGCGATGCCGCGCGAGCCTTCCATCAGGCCGGCCAGCATCTCCGCGCGGTGCAGCACCTGCACGCCGCACCGGCGGGCCATCTGGATTTCCACGTTCGCTTCCGGGACGGCCCGGCTGATCACCACCACCTGATCGGGGTGCACGTGCTCGGCGGCATGGCCGATCTGGATCTGCGCGCCGGCGGCCCGGAGGCGGCGCGTGATCTCGCTCTCCCGGAGATCCGAGCCGGAGATGACGTACCCGCGGGCCATCAGCACCGAGGCGATCGCGCTCATCCCGGCGCCGCCGATGCCGACGAAGTGCACGCGCGCGCCCGGAGGGATCATCCGCGGACCCCCTCGGTCGCGGCATCGGCCAGCCGGACCACCAACGCCACGACCCGGTCCGCGGCGTCGGGGCGCCCCTGGCTCCGCGCCGCGGCCGCCATCGCCTGAAGGCGTCCCGGGGATTCGAACAGCGACTCGATCTCTCGGGTCAGGGTCGCGCCGGTCAGCGCCGCGTCGCGCACGAGGCGGGCGGCGCCCGCGGCGACGAGCGGAGCCGCGTTCAGGGTCTGGTGATCGTCGGCGGCATAGGGGTACGGGACGAGGATCGCCGGCAGCCCGCACGCGGTGATCTCGGCGAGGGCATTGGCGCCGCAGCGGCTGACCACCAGGTCGGCGCACGCATACGCCGCGCCGACCCGATCGATGTAGGGGACCCGGACATAGCCGAGGCCCCCGGATCCTCGGGGATCGGACCGATCCGGCGCCGAGCCCGCGGCGCGGGCGGGAAGGTCCGGCCCATGGCTGAACGCGTCCGTGCGCGCGCCGCGCGGAAGCGCCCCGTCCCATCCCCGGCCGACCTGGTGAAGCACCTGCAGATCGCGGCGCCCCGCGAGCCCCACCACCGCTTCTTCCACCGCCCGATTGAGCCGCGCCGCTCCCTGGCTCCCGCCGATCACCAGCACGGTCCGCCGGTTCGGGGCCAGCCCGAAGGTCCGGATCCCCTCCTCGCGCGTGCCGGAGACCACCTCCCGGCGGATCGGGAGGCCGGTGACCACGGCGCGCCCCGCGGGCAGGCGCGCGGCGGCGGCCTCCGACGATACCGCCACGGCGCGACCGAACCGCGCGAGGAGCCGGTTCGTGCGTCCGGGAATCTCGTTGCCTTCGAGGACCAGCACCGGGGTATTGAAAACCGCCCCCACCACGACCGGAGCCACGGCGGCCATCCCGCCCGTGGCCACCACCGCGTCCGGCCTGAACCGCGCCAGGACCGCCGCGGCCTGCCCCAGGCTGAGGCCGAGGCTCGCCGCCGAGAGGACCACCCGCACCGGCCCGAGGCTCCGGGGTGGGCGGACCGCGAGCCCCACGAACGGGATGTCCGCCGCCGGGGCGAGACGGGCCTCCATGCCCGCCCGGCTGCCCACGAACAGCAGCCGCGTCGCGGGATCGTGCCGCAGGAAGGCTTCGGCCAGCGCAATCGCCGGGTAGACGTGCCCTCCGGTGCCTCCGCCGGCCAGCAGGATGTTCATGGGCGCGCCCATGCCGGCAGCCGGCTCCCCCGGGGGCGGGGCGCGTCCGCGACCGCCGTCGCGGCCGGGGCCGGTTTCGCGTACTGCGAAATGTTCAGCACGATGCCGATGGCCAGGTAACTAAACACCAGGGACGACCCGCCGAAGCTGATGAACGGCAGCGGCACCCCGGTGACCGGCACCGCGCCCAAGACCACACCGATGTTCAGCGCGGCCTGCCCCACCAGCATCGTCACGAGCCCCGAGGTCAGCAGCACCCCGTAGCGGTCTCGAATCCGCGAGGCGATCTGCAACCCCAGGACGGCCAGGAGCACAAACAGGAGGATGACCGCGGCGGCGCCCACCAGCCCGAGCTCCTCGCCGATGATCGCGAAGATGAAATCGGTGTGGGCCTCCGGCAGGTAGAAAAACTTCTGCTGGCTGTGGCCGAGC
>DATHLI010000357.1:0-3104 GCA_035488355.1 bacterium
AAGGTCGGGGCGGCCCGGGCGATGCTGACCGAGATCGGCACCCTGCACGGGGAAAACGCCCGGCTGCGCATCGAGGTGGCGCGGCTCCGCGCGGAAAACGCGCAGCTCCAGGAGGCCTCGAAGGAAGCCCTGCGGCTTCGCAGCCTCCTGGCGTTCAAGCAGCAGCCCTACCACACCGTCTCCGGGCGCGTGATCGGCCGCGATCCCAGCCACTGGTTCAGCACCGTGCTTATCGATCGGGGCGCGGCGGACGGGATTCGCCGGAACGATCCCGTCGTGACCAGCGAGGGGCTGGTGGGCCGCGTCATCGAGACCGCGGGGTCCTGGGCCCGGGTGCTCCTCCTCCTGGATCCGCGCAGCGCGGCCGGCGTGCGGGTGGGGCAGTCGCGCGATGCCGGGGTCGCCGAAGGCCAGGGACAGCCGATGCTGCGGGTCAAGTACCTGTCCCGCGACGCCGACATCCGGCCGGGGGATCAGGTGGTGACCGCGGGGTTGGGCGAGATCTATCCTCGGGGGCTGCCCGTGGGCACGGTGGTGAGCGTCTCGCGCACCGAAGCGGACTTGTTCCAGGAGGCGCTCGTCCGGCCGGACGCGGACCTCCGCCATCTCGAGGAGATGCTGGTCCTCGTCTCCGCCGGGCAGGTCGCCCGATGATCCGGTACGCCGTCTATCTGCTCCTGGCGACGGTGTCGCTCGCGCTCCAGACGACCTGGCTCGCCGGCGCCGGGGTCGGCGGCGCCGCGCCGGATCCCCTCATCATCCTCATCATGATCGTGGGGCTCTTCCATGGACCCGAAGAGGGCGCGGCGTTTGGCGCGGGCGTCGGGCTGCTCGAGGATGTCGTCACCGGCGCCCCGCTCGGCCTGGGGATGCTGGCCGATCTCTGCGTGGGCTTTGCCGCCGGGCTCGGCGTGCGGATCATTTACATGGAAAACGTGTGGCTCCCCGCGCTCGGCGCGGCCGCGCTGAGCGGGCTCCGGGTCATCGTGTGGGTCGGCGCCGCCCACCTCGTCGGGCTGCTGCAGCCGCCGCTGCTCGAGGTACTGCGGGTGGTCTTCCTGGGAGCGTGCTATAATGGCCTCGTTGCGTTCCCACTGTATCACGGACTCCGCTCCCTCGACCGGGCGCTCGTCCGGTTTCGCGAGGAATCCCGCTAGGGAGCGCCCCTGAGATGGATCGAGAGCGCTTTGAACAGCGCCTGACCGTCCTCCTCGCGGTGATCGGCGGCATGCTCGCCGTGCTGGCCATCCGGCTCTGGCAGATCCAGATCGTGCAGGGGGAGTACTACCTCCGCCTCGCCGAGGAGAACCGCATCCGGGTGACGAGCATCACCGCGCCCCGCGGTCAGATTCGAGATCGCCAGGGGCGGCCGCTCACCCTCAACCGTCCCGCCTTCACGGTGTCGCTCGTGCCCACGGAGCTGCAGCATCCCGAACTGGTCATCCCCGAGGTCGCCCGCAGGCTCGGCATGACCCCCCAGGAGGTCGCGGCCAAACTCGCCGAGATTCCGGACCGGCCGTACGAACCGGTGCGGGTGCGCCGCGACGTGCCCAAGGAAGCGATGGCCGCGCTCGAGGAGAACCGGATGGATCTCCCCGGCGTGCTCGTCCAGGTCGAGCCGGTCCGCGACTATCTCTTCGGCCCGCTCGGCGCCCACCTCTTGGGGTATCTGGGGGAGATCAGCGACCGCGACCTCCAGACGCTGCGGTCCCGCGGGTACGAAGCCGGAGACCTGATCGGCAAGGACGGGATCGAGCGGATCTACGACGGCTACCTCAAGGGGCGGAACGGGCAGGTCCAGGAGGAGGTGGATGCCCAGGGCCGCCCCCTCAAGCGGCTCGCCACGGTGCCGCCGACTCCCGGCGACATCGTGGACCTGGGCATCGACCTCGACGTGCAGAAGGCGGCCGAGGAGGCCCTGGGGCCGCGGACCGGAGCCGTCGTGGCGATGGACCCGCGCGACGGGACGATCGTGGCGCTGGTCAGTCACCCGGCCTTCGATCCGAACCGGTTCGCGACGGGGATCCTCGCGAAGGAGTGGGACCGCCTGCTGCACGATCCCCAGCAGCCGCTGCTGGACCGGGCGATCCAGGGCGGCTATCCGATGGGCTCGGTGTTCAAGATCGTGACCGCGACGGCGGCCCTGGAGCTGGGGCTCGTGCACGCGAACTCCTGGTTCTACTGCCCCGGGTACTACGCCCTGGGGAGCCGGATCTTTCACGATCACGAGGAGCACGGCGCGCTGAACTTCGTCGAAGGCATCGCCAAGTCGTGCAACGTGGTCTTCTGGACCCTCGCGCGTCCCGTGGGACCCGAGAACCTCGCCAAGTACTCTCGAATGTTCGACCTGGGGCAGACCACCGGGATCGATCTCCTCCAGGAGAGCGCCGGCGTCATTCCCGATCCGGACTGGAAGCAGCGGGTCTGGCAGCAGCAGTGGTTTCCGGGCGACACCTTGAACACCGCCGTCGGCCAGGGCTTCGTCCTCGCCACGCCCATGCAGGTCGCGCGCCTCCTCGCCGCCGTCGCCAACGGAGGCACACTGGTCACGCCGCACCTGGTGACGCGGATCTCGTCGCCTGAGGGCCGGCTGCTTCTACGATTGGCGCCTCCTCCCTCCGGGCAGATTCACCTCAGCGCGGGTACCCTGGGGGTGCTGCGCGCCGGCCTGGAGGCCGTCGTCACCCGGGGCACCGCGGTGTCGATCCAGATCCCGGGGCTGACGGTCGCCGGCAAGACCGGGACCGCGGAAAACCCTCACGGCCGGCCGCACGCCTGGTTTGCCGGGTACGCGCCCATCGATCATTCCACGCTCGTGATCGTGGCCCTGGTCGAAAACGTGGGGTACGGCGCGGAGTTCGCCGTTCCGATCGCGCAGCGCGTGCTGCAGGCCGCGTTTGGGACCGGCCAGCCCGGCGCGGCGCACCCTGGCTCCGCGCCGGCGGGCGGGACGCGCCCGGACGACACGCACCCGTGAGCGCGGCGCTGACCGGCCCGCCGCTTCCCAGCCCCACGGGGCCGGGCCGGTTTTTCAGGCAGCTGGACCTTCCCCTGCTCGGGGCGACGCTGGCGCTGGCGGGGTTCGGCCTCATCATGGTCTACAG